>CAYZGF010000076.1:8873-9631 GCA_964477595.1 uncultured Algimonas sp. | reverse complement strand
CTGAAAATGAATACCAAACTTTTCAGCCTCACAATTGGCCAAAAATTTTGGCCGGAAGTGGATGTCACGGTGATCGAATTGGACCAACTCTCGACCGTTGCGCCCGTCGAACGCCCCATGATGATTGCCGGGGCCAGTATGTTCACACCTTGGAGTTTTGCTTTTGATTTCGGAGGGGATCAAATTTTCATCCGGCCGAATAAAGGCGAGGTCAAACCCCCAAGCCACGAAGCCATTTATGTCCGCTCAGGGGTAACGGGCAAGAATTAGAAAAAGTATGAGGGGAGGGGATGAGCTGCGACCAATTCCGCATGGCTGAATAAGACTTTGTTCTCTTCGCTTTGACACAGTAAAGGCTGGGACATGACCGATACCCCCAAACGCCCACTCGTGACCCCGACGGGTCTTATCACGGCAGCCATCGCCCTGATGTTGCCCTTTATTGCAGACCGTTTGATACTCGCGGCCATGACAGAGGCCAAAGATGTAGGCATAGGCTCCGTCATCGGCATGGCGGTTTATACCGCCGCACCGTTCCTCTTGCTCGACAGTGCGATGCGGCCGCGCCGCCGCGTGCGTTTAGCGCTTTGGATGGGCTTGGCGCTGACTGTGCTGGTTTGGGCGGCTTTTGCGCAAACCGGACGCGCGGCGCAGATAGATGCGGCAGCTGGGAATGCGCATGTCGGGCTGTATATGCTGAGCATGATCTGGCCGGCCATTATCATAGGCATTATGGGTGCAGCCGCCAAAGTTGGCGA
>CAYZGF010000076.1:0-8863 GCA_964477595.1 uncultured Algimonas sp. | reverse complement strand
GAAGGCCCCTTGCAGGAGGATCACCATGTCACTTGAGGTCGCGCTTTTTCCTTGCCTGTCTGATAATTACGGCTTTCTCCTGCACGATCCGGAAACGGGCGCAACGGCTGCGATTGATACGCCCGACGCACGTGAAATTGCGAAGCAATGCGAGACTCGCAATTGGACGCTAACCGAGATTTGGAACACCCATTGGCACCCCGATCATGCGGGTGGAAATGTCGCCTTAAAAAGACGTTATGACTGCAAAGTCAGAGGTCCTGCCCAAGACGCCATCCCGGCGCGGGATGTCACAGTTTCAGGCGGGGATAATTTCGACTTTGCAGGCCACCGCGTCGAGGTCATCCACACGCCCGGTCACACGGATGAACATATTATTTATCACATCCCCTCCGAGGCCCTTGCCTTTGTCGGGGATACGATTTTTGCCCTCGGCTGTGGTCGTTTATTTGAGGGCACGCCCGAGGAAATGTGGAACAGCCTGTCACAGATCATGGCGCTACCTGACGTAACCAAGCTTTATTGCGCACATGAATATACGCTCTCCAATGCGAAATTTGCGCTGTCTGTCGATGGCAGAAACCCCGATTTATTGACCGCCATAGAGGATGCAAAGGCTAAACGCGAAGCGGGACAGCCAACCGTCCCAACAACTGTCGCAATTGAAAGACGCGCCAATCCCTTTGTCACAGCCGGAAGCGCCGCGGAGTTGGGGCGTCGTCGACAATTGAAAGATAATTTCTAAGCTGTCCGCTTTCCGCCGCCGTTAAGTATGAATGCAAAGTTAACGTGACTCTCAGCTCTCACTCAGCTTTATTGCGGTAGAGGACTGATATGACACATTTTCGCACACCCCGTTTTTGGCTTTTAACAACGGCTGCTCTCGTCTTTGGATCACATATGACGGCGACGGCACAAAACACGCCGGGCTATCAGTCGGGTGCGCCAACAATGGTTGCCGCTGCGCCCGGCCTGCCTTCCATTCCGGCCGAACAAATTGCCCGGGATGTGACATCCGAATTTAACCCGCGCACGGGCCAGCGTGAACTCGTGGCCGCGCCATTTGATCCATTTGAAGAAGATCCTGCATTGGCCGGGTCATTACGCTTGCGGTCTGCTGACGGCACAATTTCGATCGAGGGTGAGCGCTTACGCGACGGGGCGCTGGTCGAGGTCGATTTTTACTATAACTCACCGTCTGATGATCCCTATGTTGGACGTAATTACAGTGATGTGAGCTTTGTTAACGGCGAACTCGCGCCTGTGGTCTTGCGCGATACGCGCGTTTTGGAATGCTCCACTCGCGTTGAGAATGTCGTTTACGATCACAACATCTATTATGATCGCGGTTATTCCCTCGGCATTTACAGGCCTTACCGTCATTATGCCGGTCATTTCGGATATGGTTTCGGATTTGGTAATCGCTATTTTGGTCCGGGATATGGCTATTATGGCCGCCGCGGATATCACCGAAATCGGGGTTATCACCGGAATCGCGGATATCACAGATCACGGGGCAGCACACATAGCCGGGTCCTCGACGCTGTAAGAAACCGGGACGGTGCGGATCGTCGCCGTGACCGAAATGGGGTTCGCGGTTCTCGCATTGATAATCGTGGCGGAAGCTCGAACCGTACGCCTCGCGTCAACTCTCGCAATCTCTCTGAACGTCAGATTGAAGATCGGACACGCCGTATTCAGTCTTATGGCTCGGGTCGAACACGCGCAGATGTGCGCCGGAATGCACGGGGTTCAGGTCCTATGCGCGCCGGGGCGACACAGCCGCGTATCGAAATGGGCACTCCGCCTGCACAATCCTCTGCACCACGCGCGGAAACAAGACGAGCGCAGCCGCAAAGTAATGCCGAGCGTAGACGTGAGATTACGCGGTCAGAGCCAAGACGTAATGAGACACGCCGTAACGAAGTCAGACGGAGTGAGCCTCGTCGTAATGAAACACGCCGTAGTGAACCCCGACGGAGCGAGCCGAGGCGTCAGTCTAATTCTCGCCCGAAAAAAGCGAATTCAACACCGCGTCGGATTTCCGGTGGTGGTCTGAAGAGGCGCATTCAGAAGAACTTCTTCCCCAATGATGGCTTTGGTGGTCGAGAGGTCGTCTCATCGCGCAGTGTCGATTGTGCACGTGAGGACAAGCTCCGTGTCTTTATTCCAAATGATCGTTTGGATGCGGCCCGCTTTGACGGTCTGACCTTGATTGCTTTGGATGGGCAGGGCGGTGAAACACCGATCTATCTGCCGCCAAATTATATTGAGGGCTATCAATTGGCTGCCTCCGGTCAGATCAGGGCGCAAGGGATAGGGTCTGCGCCTCAGCTGCAGTCGCCGTCCCCTGTGACATTGCCACCTGCGCGGACGACGATTGAGCCAGCACCATGCCCGTCCGGAACATCGAAACAAGCCGACGGCACATGCCTGCAAATTGGGACAACCGGATATCCGGCGCGGTAAGCGTGCCAATTCGGGACAAATCTGTCTCTATCTGAACCATTGCCCCCTATTTTCTCGTCAAACGCGATAAAATAGGGGTGATAATCCTGGCACGGGTATTGCAATTTATGTTTCGAACCTAGGGAGGCATCCCACGTTCCCACGTTTGGCTCTGACATTACTCCCGTCGGACCGAACACGTTAGTTAGACAACTATAGCCCTGTTTGCAGCTCATACTGCAAATAGGGTTTTCTTTTGCCGTCTCCCCTTTACTGTGCATCGCAAATACAGATTCACATTCCAAATTGGGGGCCGTTATGGGCTTTTCCCTCTCTCGAGAGATAAAATATATCAGCGTTCTGCTAAAGATGTTGCGCGCGGTTAAATCCGTCGATGCAGAGTCGAATTTTCTGATCGCTGATGAACTGGAAATGCGGGTTGACGCCTTTGGTCCCAATACCGCTTTCATCGAGGGTGAGCGGGAATGGACCTATGATGATATGGAAACCTATGCCAACCGCGTGGCGGCTTGGGCAAAGGGGCAGGGCCTAAAGCAAGGGGACTGCGTCGCCGTCTTTGCGCGTAACCGTCTTGAATATATCCCGCTCTGGTTTGGTTTGACAAAGCTAGGAGTGGTGCCGGCGCTTCTGAATTATCAACTCACCGGCAAAGCGTTGGCCCATTGTGTCAATATTTCTGACGCGCATCATGTCATTATGGATGTCGAGATGGCGGAGCAGTGGGACGCGTCAAAAGACCGTGTCGAAGGCGAGCCAAAGGTCTGGGCCGCATTTGGTGAGGTCGAGGGATATGAGAGTTTTGACAACGCCATCTCCGAACTCGTGCCTGACCGTCCAGCCAAATCAGAGCGCGAAGGCCTGACAGCCGGAGGGCAAGCCATGAAGATGTTCACCTCCGGCACCACCGGATTGCCAAAGGCGGCAAAGGTGACGCATGTCCGTGCCCAAAATTATCTGCGTGGAATTGGTACAGGTGCAAAAGCCAAGTCGAGTGACCGTATGATGATGGTGCTGCCCATGTATCACGCGACGGGCGGTCTTGTCGGGTGCGGCGCGATGCTGACCTATGGCGGCGCGGTGATTATTATCCCGAAGTTCTCAGCGTCTAAATTCTGGGATGATGCCGTGAAACATGGTGCAACAATGTTCACCTATGTGGGCGAGCTCTGTCGGTTCCTCCTATCCCAGCCGCCCACGGAAAATGAGCGGAAACACAAGATCAGCTGGATTATCGGCAATGGTTTGCGGCCTGAAGTTTGGGAGAGCTTTGTGTCTCGGTTTGATATCCCACATGTCATCGAATTTTACGGCGCGACAGAGGGCAATGTTAGTTTGATTAATGTTGACGGCCCCGTCGGCGCGGTCGGACGTGTGCCGTCCTACCTCGCATGGAAATTCAATATCGATATTGTCCGTTACGATGTCGAAACGGGAGAAAACCCACGTGGCGCAGACGGATTCTGTATTCGGGAAGACTTTAACACGCCCGGCGAGATGATCGGTGAAATTCGCGAAGATGATCCGCGTTTCCGCTTTGAAGGCTATGGCACAAAAGAAGCGACGCAAAAGAAAATTCTCCGCGATGTCTTCAAAAAAGGCGACGCCTGGTTCCGCACGGGCGATTTGATGAAACGGGATGAAGACGGCTTTTATTATTTCATTGACCGGGTCGGAGACACCTTCCGCTGGAAAGCCGAAAATGTGGCGACCAATGAAGTGGCGGGCGTCTTGTCAGTATTTCCGGGTGTGACACAAGCCAATGTCTACGGCGTGGCTGTACCGGGCTATGACGGCCGCGCGGGCATGGCCGCAATCGTTGCCGAAGGTGAACCGGATTTGGCGGAGTTAAAAGCGCATGTTGACAGAGAGCTCCCGCATTATGCCCGTCCGGTCTTCCTGCGTTTGTCAAAAGACAGCGATACGACCAGCACATTCAAATTCAAGAAAACCAATTTGGTCAAAGCAGGATTTGATCCGGCCAATATTTCTGAACCGCTTTTTTACGCAAACCCAAAAACAGGCGAGTTTTCCAAGATTGATCCGGATGTTTATAAAGGCATCATTGACGGAACTGTGAGGCTCTAAGGTGAGCGGACCGGACGATATTCTCCGGTTCTGGTTTTCAGACCGCGCAGAGAAACACTGGTTTAAGAGCTCTGACGCGTTTGATGCGGAGATCAGGCAAAAATTTGAAGTGACTGCCATGGAATTGGCGGCCCAACAGGCAACGCGAAACTCCGCGCATGATTGGGAAAAGCAGAGCCCTGACGCCCATCTCGCGCTGGTCATAGCCCTCGATCAATTTCCCAGAAATATGTATCGCGATACGGCTGCGGCTTTTGCATGGGATGGATTTGCATTGGCGGCAGCCAAGCGCATGGTGCAACGGAAAACAGATATTCATCTCTCTCAAAAGCAAAGACCCTTCGCCTATATGCCGTTCATGCATAGTGAAGACTTAGCCGATCAGGATGAATGCGTCAGGCTTTGCGATGCGCGTTTGGATGACTCCAACACATTGAAATTTGCCCATATCCACCGGGATATTATTCTTCGCTTTGGCCGTTTTCCGCATCGCAACCGGATTTTGGGACGAGACACGCAGCCGGAAGAGCGGGCTTTTCTGGATGATGGTGGATTTTCAGGATGAGTGAATGTGCATTGCATCACTTCAATAGATCACCATATCGATTGAATGTGCGCAAACCGCGCCGGAGAAAGTGAATGGCGGATAATTTCCTAACCCGTTTAAAAAAACGAAAAGAGACTGCGCCGATTGAAGATGAGAAGCCTTCAATTTTTCAGCAACAGCTCGCGAAGTTTAAGTTTGAACCTGATCAAATAAACCTTTTCCAAGAAAGTTTCCGTCGCGTCACAAACCAATTTGATACGCCGGGCCCCCGCATGGCGCGGACAGAAAACTTCAATGTAGGCGAGGGAGAAAATGCAATTCCCTGCCGTCTCTATGTTCCATTTGGTGCAGATGATCCCAGCGGACCTTGTTTGGTTTATTTTCACGGCGGGGGCTTTGTGACCTGTGACGTGGAAACCCATGAAGGCATCACCCGCCGTCTGGCCAATGGGGCTGTGTGTCGGGTGCTGTCTGTCGATTACCGACTCGCACCGGCCCATCCCTATCCGGCAGGACCTGAGGATTGCGAAACCGTGTTGAAATGGGCTTTGGATGGTGAGGGCTTAGAGACATATGGTATTGATCCGCAAAATATAGCCGTCGGCGGGGATAGTGCGGGCGGCAATATGGCAGCTTATCTCGGGCAAAAATACCGGAACCAAATTAAGAGCCAAATTCTGCTTTACCCGCTGATGCAACTCATCGAATTTAAACCTCCAAAGCCGGGGCCTCAGGATTGGTTGCAACTGGGCTTTATGGCGTTGAAATTCATTGATGAGCATTATGTTGCCGGTGCGGATGCGTCTGATACGAGATTATCTCCGCTTTTGGAAAAAGATCTCAAAGGTCTACCCCCGGCTTATGTCCTGACCGCAGGTCTCGACCCCTTACGCGATGAGGGAAAACTCTATGCGGATAAATTGGCGCGTCACGGTTGTGAGGTCACTTACCACCATGAAAAATCCATGCCTCATGGTTTTTTGAATTTCGCGCGCGCTTTCCCGAAAGCGAAGTCTATACCGTTAGATGCAGCCGACGTCTTGCGACGGCACTTCCCCAAACCCCGACAGCTTCGTGACTGAATTTCGCGGCGCGACCGCAATCGAGGCTTTAGGGGGCGAGTTTTTTGATCCCGTAAGACCTGCAGACTTTAATCTCGTCGGTGTTCGATATTTTGATGAAGTTCTGGCTCAGTCCATTGGATTGGAACTGGATGCCGATAAGATCGTCGACCATTTTCTACGATTTGAACCTTTACCCGACAGTCTGAGCGAACCGCTGGCGCTCCGATATCATGGGCATCAATTCCGACAATATAATCCGGACATAGGCCATGGGCGTGGGTTCTTGTTTGCGCAATGTCAGGCCAATGGAAAGCTCTTGGATTTCGGAACAAAGGGCTCCGGTACAACGCCTTTTTCCCGGAGCGGTGACGGTCGATTAACGCTTTTGGGCGGCGTGAGAGAGGTCTTGGCAGCTAGCTATTTGAAAGGTTTGGGCGTCAATACGAGCCAGGCTTTTGCTTTGATTGAAACGAATGAAGCTCTGCAGCGTCATGATGAACCCTCACCCACGCGGGCGGCGGTTCTGACACGCCTTTCGCATAGTCATATCCGGTTCGGGACATTCCAACGACAAGCTTTTTACGAAAACCGCGATGCCTTGGAACAGCTAAGCCAATATTGCATCCGACATTTTTATTCCGAAGCTTCAACGATTGAAGAGATGTTTGATCAAGTCGTGACAGCCAGCGCCGATACCGTCGCGAGTTGGATGGCCGCCGGGTTCGTTCACGGCGTCATGAATACGGATAATATGAATATAACCGGGGAGAGTTTCGATTACGGCCCTTACCGATTTCTACCGACTCTCGATCCGAAATTTACCGCGGCCTATTTTGATCATGGCGGGCTTTATGCCTTTGGTCGACAGCCGGAAGCTATGGCTTGGAACCTGGCGCAATTGGCGCAATCCTTATCGCTGATATGTGAGGATGGTTTGTTGATCGAAGCCATGAATGATTTCGCGCCCCGTTATCAAAGGGCGCTCAATCATCATGTGTTCCGCCGCCTTGGGATTGCGCCAAAGGACCCTGAGACGGACACGGATTTTGTCCGGGAAACATTTATCTATCTCAAAGAGAGCCAAGTGCCTTGGCCCGAATTTTGGCATGATTGGCAAGGCGGAGGAGACCGTCACACGGGTGAGCAGATAGGTTCATATGATGAGGGCTGGATAAAGCGTATCCGCGCATTTGAGGCCGTTTCCGAACGCCCCCAATCCGACAGGCCAGAGTCCTTGCTCTATGCAGAAATTGGCGAGATTTGGCAGCCAATTGCGGAATCTGACGACTGGACGGCTTTCGAACAAAAGACCGTGAGATTGCGCGCAATGACTTGATTGCCTTCTTTGACTGCCCCATTCGTAGTTAGAACACATTGCCGATAGACACCGTTAGGACCTTCACATGACCATTCGACATATTGCTCTTATTTCTACTGCCGCATTTTTAGCCGCTTGCGGCGGCGCGGAGACCGCTGAGACAACGACGAAAGTTGAACGAACCGTTGCAGAAGTTAAAACGAGCGTTGCCGGAGAAGTCGAGATGATAGGCGCGGACCTCTCAGAACTCCCCGCCGGGACTTATAAGTCTGAGCAAGGCCATGCTTATGTTGCGTTTCAATATTCGCATCAGGGATATTCCAGACCGATTATCCGATGGGGCACAACGGACGCGACCGTTACCTTTGATGCGGAAAACCCTGAGAATTCAAAACTGACAGTGACATTACCCGTCAAAGACATTGATACGGGGGTCGCGGCTTGGGATGATCACATTAAAGGCGAAGGCTTTTTCGATCTCGCCAACCATCCTGAGATCACATTTGTCTCAACAGATATTGAACAGATCAGAGACGGTTATGGCACGCTGACAGGCGAGCTGACCATTAAAGGCGTGACAAAGCCCTTCACCTTGACGGGCACTGTGAACAAAGTGGGCAAACATTTCCGTTCCGGTGTCGACATGTTTGGCGTGTCCGCAACGGGCCAACTCAAGCGATCGGACTTTGGTGTTGATAAATATGCACCTATGGCTGACGACATAGATATTATGGTCGAAGTCGAGTTTCAAAAGGCAGAGTAATTGGCGCGCGCAGCAACAGATCGATATTCAAAAGTCGCAATCACTTTACATTGGTTGATTGCGGTAATGATCCTAAGTCTTATCGCCTTTGGGTTTCTCATGACCCAAGAGTGGATGCCACAGCGGTTCAAAATTTACCAATGGCATAAGAGCTTTGGGATCGTTGTATTGGTGTTGTCGGCTTTTCGACTGGTCTGGCGTCTGACCCATAAAGCGCCGGACTTGCCTAACGGGATGAAGGGTTGGGAAATTGTTTTTGCGAAAATTACCCATATCGGGTTTTACGTCTTGATGATCGGCGTGCCCCTATTGGGGTGGGCGATGATTTCCGCCTCGCGCTTGCCGATTGAGAACGAGCTTTTTTATCTTATCCCCCTGCCTGATTTGCCGGGTATCACGGCCTCTGAAGCAACAGAAGATCGTCTGAAGCTGCTCCATGAGATCGGGGCGAAGTTAATCCTGCTCCTGTTCGTTTTGCACGTCGCCGGTGCGTTGAAACATCATTTCGTCGAAAAAGACGGAACGCTCGCCCGTATGATCCCGGCATTAAATAAGAAATAAGTGGCGATCCCGGGTGGATTCGAACCACCGGCCTCCAGATTAGGAATCTGATGCTC
>CAYZGF010000075.1:0-9655 GCA_964477595.1 uncultured Algimonas sp. | reverse complement strand
GAACAAGGCGGCAAAATCTTCCTCGCCATTGGCCATGATGGAAGCGTCACCCCGCATATGGGCTATCTCTCCAATACAGACATTAAGAAAATTGACGCCATTCTGAAAACAGGCGGCGAGACCGAGGGCAAAACAGCGGCCAGCGCCAAACCTGAAATGTCTGGCCCGCTTAGCCAATATGTGGCCTTGCACCGCCACGCCGCTATTCGCGCTAGCTTGCTTGACCATCCCTCTGTCGCCTTGCGTCTGACAGTGGCCCACATGCTGGTCGGCTCTGACCTCTGGTCAATCGCGCCGCAGAAAACGACCTCGCGTAAGGAGAGCACGAGCGAGAGTGTTGCGGCCAGTGTTAGCGCCAAAAAGTTCGATACCGAGCGGGTATGGATGCATGACCTGCTCGGGCTTAAACCGCCAACGGAGTATTACAGTCCCACTAAGAAACTGGCCGTTGGTGATGTGGTGAAGGTGTTTGCCGCCTTGTTGGAACAGGATGATGTGACAGTGATGCGCGTGATGACGCTGGCCATGTGCGAAAGTCTGTCCGCAGGGAGCGATGTCGCCGAAGCTGTAACCTATGCCGTGCCTGTCGATATGCAGACGCTGTGGGAACCAGACGATGCCTTCTTTGACATCTTGCGAGACAAGCGTGTCATCAATGCGATGGTGAAAGACATTGCGGGCAAATCCTGCGCAGACGGGGCGCTGACCGATACGGGCAAGGTGCAAAAGGACATTATCCGCAACCGTATGGCGGGCCACGGCGTGGCGGCAGATAAAGCGCGGCCCGATTGGCGGCCTCGCTGGATGCAGGTTCCCGCCGCGCATTATCTCGACAAAGCGAGTTGCCCGCCGAGCGCGGCGCAGTCCCGCGTGTCTCAAGTCATGGCGAAGCCAGAACCAAAGAAGAACGCTGCCTAGCGCCTACTTAGATTGGCAATGAGGGTGGGCGTGTCTCCGCTCACCCTCTGCCATAACCAAGCGCTGGCGCAACAGCGCTTGCCGCCCCCGTGCCTGCTCGGCGCGGGGATTTTCCTATGCGGGATATGCCAGCCATGTAAGCCCTGTTTGTAACGGCATAGTCTTGCGGGGCTCAAAATCTGAATGAGCGCTTTGGCTTTTGGGCGATGGTTGCAAATCAATAGCGGCTTTGCCAATGGAGGCGAGCAAGGGTCAGTGACGCCAAGCGGCCCTCCTGATTATTGACGAGTAGACCGCGCACACACCGAGCCGACAAGCCCGTCACATAATCAAGATCAGAGGTCAAGTTTAGTTCACGCATGTGGCGGAGAGGTGGCAGGCGCAACAGGACAAAGACGGGCGCATCGATAAAGTCAGTCGTCGTGGCGGTGAGCAACCAAATGATCTACCATCTGTCTCGCACTCCATAACCTTAGACGTGCCGCAACGCCCAAAGCCCGTATTGATGCCTAAAACCTGAATGCCTGTGAGCGGTTTACCAGACCTTGGCCGCCACTATTTTCCCCAGCGCTGGTGCGCTTTCCTCGCGAGACAAAATAGAGCCGGCCTACGGCGCTCCGCTGCGCTGCGCCCGCCCCATCTTCGATGTTTGGGGGCGGCTGGACTCCGCTCACCGCCATTCGGGCGGTTTGGCGTCAACAGGGCATTGGGCTCTTGCGACACTAACATATGGAGATTGAAACAATGGCAAATGCATTAGGATATGTCACTGAAAACGACTTAGGCTTTATCGGCACCCTCGCCATGATGAGCCTCTCAACCCCCATCCGCATCGTCAAAAATGCGGATAAAGCGAATGAGACCCAACCTGACTTTCGGGTTTATGCGGGGCGCGTCGGCGGTTCAGATATTGGCGGCGGTTGGTTCCGCAAAGCTAAATCAACGGGCCGCAAATATGTGTCACTCACACTGGCTGACCCTGCCATCGGGCCGCGTAAAGTTTACGCAAACCTGGCCCCTGTGAAAGGCCAAAAAGGGCGTCACGTCCTGCTTTGGAACCCGCAAAACTAGGTCGTTTCAAACATCACTCATCCGTCCGGCAACGCGCCGGGCGGGTTTTTATGTGCTTGATATCATGTAGTTTTCGCCTTTAGGTGGCATGAATATTGCTTCTACAACCCTCTATTATGGGCTGGGCTGAAAAACATATGCCTGCACGGCGAATGCCGAATGCAGCATGGGCTTGGGAGGGGTTGAGGCGAAACCAAAACTATCGCCGAACCTATTTTGCCTCCCGGAACTTGCATGCCCGAACAACTAGGCTCGCAACAGGTGGGTGCTTGATACGGCAATCAAGTTGTCCGCGAGATTTGGCGACATTCGGTCTGCTCACCTTCGCGGACCCGAGGCGAACTGCAATCGAGACCCATGTTTTTTGGCGGCCCGGTTGGCTCAAAAGCAGCTTAGATGTTCGACTCTCACCAATAACTGAAGCAGAAAGGGAGGCTGATGGTACGGACGGTATTATTATGCTGCACCGATTGCACAGTCGGCGGATCATACTGGAGACCGCTGATGGTGCACGGCACATACTTCTGAATGGTTCTCGGTTTTGGATCCAATTACACTGCAAAACTCCCTCGATCATAGGGGAAGCGGCGCATGTTGGGATACGGTTGAATAAGCTTGATACGATGGGGCGTAGTCTCGATTCAGCGGCTCAACTCTTATCGCTTTACCGAGCGAATGGCGGAAAGCTACCGCTAATCGGTAGACGAAAAAATGCTGAACCGTTGGAGCGCGCAATTCTGGCGCATGATATATGGACAGGGTTTGAACGACCTAAAGGGAGTCTAAAAGACATTGCCATTGCACTAAATGGAATAAAGAGGGTGAATGAAGACTGGAATGGACCTAGTCGATACTTGAAGGATATGGCCGTTCGTGCGCGCAACAAGGGACTGGCTTTTGTGGATCGTGATTACCGCGACCTACTCGAAAAAAAGATACTCTAAACAGACATCGGCTGTATTGAACCTTAGCTGGATTGCGAAGCGTTTGAATCCGACATCATGATGCTCAATATGATCAAGCCTGCTGCAAGCAAGTGTATGCTTTGCAAATTCTCGCCCAAAAATAATGCAGACAAACCAACCGCAGAAAGCGGCATGGTTGCTGCCGCTAAACTTGCTGACTGACCCGTTGCAAGGCCGCTTCCAGTGTACCATAAAATGAACCCAAGCACAGTCGGCACGAGCGCATAGTAAATCACTCCGATAAGAGCGGTTTGGAACTCGGCGGCAGGAAAATAGTGGGAAGGTTCAACAAACCCTAATAAGGGGACTGACAGAAAGAACCCACCGCTTGCCATTATTGCAGATTGCCACAGCGGCGATAACTCTACGCTGAGCGATTTATTCAAAAGCAGGAATGAGGCTTCGCACAATACAGCGGCGAGTATTAGAACCGTTCCATAGATGTTGGCTTCATTACTCGTTGAGTTAGAATTGGAGGATCCTGCAAGGATTAACATGACGCCGAACATCGCCAGGCCCACACATATGAGAAACCTGATTGTCGGCCATTCTCGTAACAGAACCACTGAAAATAGGCCCATAAAGAGCGGTAACGTTCCAAGCAATAAGCCCGCGTTCACACCTCGAGACAGTTGCATTCCGTAGATCAAACAGAGTGTATATCCGACGCTTCCACATGCGATTTGAATGAAAAGAACCATTATATCGCAGTTAGAAAGGCGAGGGTGAACACCCCCATATTGCTTGGCAATGAATACAAGGATTGGGCCGGCTATTGCAAATCGAAGAACCGATGCGACGACCGGATGCATGCCTTGCCCAATAATTGCGCTTACCGGAACGGTGCTGCCAACAGTTACCATTGCTAAAACCATCAGTGCCAAACCGAGTGAACCGCGACTTTTCAACATGCCCATATTACCTCCAGAAATGCGAGTGACAGCATATAATGAGGGCGGCTTTGACGGTCTTGAACGAAATTGCATTGGCTGAAGTTGACCGTGTAGTCTTGCTTTTCAAATGGCGTATTGCAGGTGTAGAGCCGGTAGTGGTAACGCTTAGGAAGTATGACGACGGAATGTTTTTTATCTCCCGCTACCCTGCGCGCTGAAATTCATGCGGTCGATGCCATCTCTTCCCGAACCTTAGATCGTCATACACACGATCAATACGGAATTGGATTTTTGGTTTCTGGCGCGCAGCGATCGGCAAGCGGACGCGGTGAAGTCTACGCTGAGGCTGGGGATGCCATAACTGTAAACCCTGAAGAAGTTCATGATGGTTGTCCCTTTTCACATAGCAGCCGACACTGGCGGATGCTCTATTTTGACACTGCTTACTTTGCAAAACTGCTTGGATTCAGCGTCACTGAACCAATAGAGTTCTCTAATCCCGTTTTCAAAGATGTGCGCGTGACGGCGGCAGTCCAACGTTTGTTCGAGGTTGCAACATCAACGAGTTCTTTGAATAACTCTTTCGAACTAGATGAAGCTTTGCTCGTGACAGTTCACTCAATGACTGAAAAACGTCAGAAAAGACCAGACAATTTCATCAACTACCACGGCATTCTTCGCGCGAAAGAGCGCATGGATGATTGTCCAACGTCTGCAGTTTCTTTGCTCGAACTGGAAAAAATTACTGACCTTAGTCGTTTCCAAATTATTCGCGGGTTTGCTAAGTTAACGGGTCTTACCCCGCATGCCTACTTGCTTCAAAATCGATTGGACGTTGCGCGCCAGTTGATAAGGTCTGGGTCATCAATCGCAAATGCAACTTATGATTCTGGGTTTGCCGACCAAAGTCATTTTAACCGTCACTTCAAACGTCGTTACGGGCTAACACCATTTGTATACGCCCGAAATTTTGATGCGAATAAGCGTTAGATAACTCAGTACCACGCCGGGGTGTCGATATTCCACTGTCCAGAATTCGACACTACAAATTTCCTGCACTTCAGCTCAAGTTTACTTTGCGGGCTACCCGCATTCGGCAGCCTGCCTTGAGTTAAGTAACGCAAGGAGTTGTTATGCAACACGCAATTAAATCACCCTATCTAACGCCAGCCGAAGCGGCTGATTATCTGCGTCTTGAAGAGCGAACGATCAACAATATGCGCTGGCGGGGCGAAGGCCCTGACTACCGCAAACATGGCGGCAAGGTGATTTATCACCGCGATGATTTGGATCGCTGGTCACAGGGGCGTAATAGCCATACCGACCCAAATAATGACAATGATAGCGACCCGGATCACGGAAATGACCGATGAGAAGGCCACAGCTGTCATCATTGCGTTTCGGAAAAACCGTCTCAATACACGTCTGATATTTGGTAAGCCACGGGTGGAAATTCGGCGCGGCTGGCATAGAAAATTGGCGGTGTTTTATTCAGGTGATGTCTTTGGGTATGAACGTTGGCGCGGTGATAAATACGGCACGCAGGATTGGAGTTTTGTTGTGTGCGTCGCGAACAGCGCGGGCGCAGTCACGCGCATTCGCGGCGTGATACCCGGCGCAAAACTGCTTCTAAAAGTTAGCGGAAAGACAAAAACGAAGCGCGCTTTAGCCGTCATAGACGCCTTCAAATTGCGTTATAGACAGCTTGAAACTCTACCAGAACCCCGTTGGCGTGAGCTGCATCACAGGCTTGCGACGGGAGAACTTGCACCGCGAATTATCGCCGATATGACCGAGGCGGAGCGGTGTTAATGCGCCTCATTCCGGCTGCCGCCGTCACATTGTTTTGCGCCGCAACGCTGTGGCAGATTGCGTCACCGCCCACGCCGCGCGTGATTTATAATGCGAGTGCGAGCGCGCCTATTGGGTGGTACGCTGTCGAGCGCAAACGTGCCCTTAAACGCGGTGATAAAGTCGCAGCCTTTGCGCCATCAGAAGCGCGAAACCTTGCCGCTCATCGCGGCTACTTGCCAGAGCATGTGCCCTTAATCAAAACAGTTTGGGCGATTGGGGGAGAGGGGGTCTGTCATGACGGCCAGCGGGTGCGTGTTCCAAACCGTCCTGATGTCTCCGTGCTTGGGCGGGATGGTTTGGGACGCGCAATGCCCGTCATTTCGGGCTGCTACACACTTCATGCAGACGAAGTCTTCCTTATCTCTACAGATGTCCAGACAAGTTGGGATAGTCGTTACTTTGGGCCGGTTTCAGCTGCGCTGATAATTGGTCGTGTCCGATATCTGGGAGATAGCCCGGAGAAGCTGGGAGGGCTGGGCACGGGGGTAAGGCGTGGAGGGCAAGATAAAAGGCGGGAGGCCTCCTTTGGAGCCATCCCTTTGTCTGCACATCATTTTTGGGAGGCCTCCCAAGCGATAGGGGAGGCCCCCCAGTGTTTAAGGGCACTAGGGTTTGTAGGGGTTTACGGGAGGCCTCCCCAATATGAAACCACTCGAAAGCCGCTCGGAAGCCCGCATTGAACACTCGCGATAAAGATAACGGTTTTGAAGTGCGCCTGGGACGTATTCGCTCGGCGTCTGGCCACCAGCGCGTCACAGGTTTTCTGAAAAGCGTTGGAGGGCGAGCGCAACCCAAACGTAGCGTCGGTAAAAGAGGTCAGCGCAGCGCGCAGCAGATGTTTTCGCGCCGGGTTATCGTCAAAGTCTCGATTGTGAAAATGGAAGGACGCGGGGCAGGCGCGCAGCGATTACACTTGAAATACATTGCGCGCGACAGCGCTGCACCCGGAGATGAGCCGGGCGGGCTTTATGACCGCAGTGGACATGAGATTGACAGCGATGTTTTTGAGAAAGACGGCCACGGCGACCGTCACCAATTCAGAGTGATCGTTTCGCCAGAAGATGCGAGTCAGATGCGAGACCTCACTGCGTTCACCCGAGACCTTATGAGCGAGGTGGAAAAGGATCTCGGCACGAAACTCGAATGGGTCGCCGCTAATCACTATAATACGGGCCAGCCGCATACCCATATTGTTATTCGCGGGAAGTGTGATGACGGCGCAGATTTGGTGATGCCGAGAAAGTATGTTTCGCACGGTATTAGAGAACGAGCCCAGGAGCTTGTGCAAACTGAACTTGGCCCCGTGCCGCAAATTGAAGGTCGAAATCGTTTTGCGGCGATGGTGCGCCAAGCACGGGTGACGGAATTAGACCGCAATATGATGCGCCGGATGGAAAACGGGATCGTCGATGTCCGCGCGCCTGTGAAGTATCGCCCGTTATGGCGCGCGCAGCTTGAACGTGCCCGGCTGAAACACTTATCCAAAATGGGATTGGCACAGCCGCTGCGAAAAGGACGTTGGCAGCTTGCAGGCCATGCTGGTGAAACGCTTAAACGTATGGGTGAACGCGGAGACATTATCAAAACCATGCACCGCGCTATGGAAACCCACGGCCTACGCCGAATCGATGCGAGTAGCTTTTATGATCCGAGCGCTGATAATGCGCGGCCCATAACCGGGCGAATTATCAGTCGCGGCATTGGCGATGATGTCTCAGACCGGGCGTTCATCGTGCTCGATACGATGGAAGGCAAACCTGCCTATGTGGACATCGGATCAAGTGGTCGCTTGAGCGAGTTTGCAGCCGGGCAGATTGTAACCGTCACGCCCCCTAGGCGTGAGGCGCGACCATCAGATCATACGATTGAGAAAATTGCGTCCAAGAACAATGGCCGCTACGGGCCGACGTTCCATATGCAGGATGACCCAAAAGCGCGCCCCGAATTTGTGCAGACGCATGTCAGGCGACTAGAAGCGCTGCGCCGCGCGGGCCATGCCACGCGGCACAAGGATGGAAGCTGGGCAATTCCGGCTGATTATCTGGAGCGCGCGGCTGATTATGAGCGCATTTCTGCGTTGTCTCGACCTGTTGTAATTGAAGCATCCTCCAGCCTCTCGCTATCTGAAATGAAAACAGCGATTGGCGTCACATGGCTCGATACGCGGTTGATGGCGGATGAAACGATCTGGCAACCGCAAGGATTTGGTGCAGATGTTGGAGCCGCCATAAAGGCGCGGCGGCAGTTCCTAGCTCGGGAAGGGTTTCTTGAGGTGGCTTCTGATAACGTGACCGAGCGGACGCTTGCCGAACTGACCCGCCGGGACTTAGCCGAAGGCGGTGGTACGTTATCCTCCCAGATCGGTAAACCCTATATGCCCGCGCCGGAAAGTGGGCGCATTTCGGGAACGCTTAAACAGTCTATCAATCGACCGAGCGGGCGTTTTGCTGTTGTGGAGCGCGCCAAGGATTTTACCCTTGTGCCGTGGCGAGATGTTTTGGAACGCGCGCAAGGCAAATCTGTAACCGGGTTAATTCGCGGGAATACAGTCTCTTGGCGCTTTGGAAAAACACGCGGAGTTTCATAGCGGATTTTGGTTCGCGGTTTCTTTTCTTGATTTACGGTTTTCACTCTCGCAGCATGGGACTGTATTCGCTTGGATAGACTTCAGTAATATGGAGGTGATAATTTGGAAGAGTATGAGAAATATACAGGTCGGTATTATGACTATAACGATCCACCTAACCGGCAATTTGAACACACCGGGATAAAAGTAATCGGTTGGTTCACGTCAACGGATGAGCCCAAACGGTTGCACTTTCAATCTATAGAAGACTTGATAAAATTTGTTCATATCGACTGTACCCCGGGTCAATATATGTTCCGTGGTCAAGCGAAGCCATTTGTTATCAAACCGAGTCTGTTGAGAATTCCGTCGGAAGAGGGAAAAGCAAAAGCGGAAGCGCGATTGCAGGCAGCAGCCGATTACCTTGTAAATCACAGACGTTTGGAGCTACTTAATTTAGTTCCAGAGATTGGTCTGGCTTATAATAGCCGTGGAAGAATGGCTGCCGGAACGTATTTTGGAGCTCTAGCGCAGCACTATGGTATCCCAACGCTGTACACAGATTGGACGACTTCGATAGAGGTAGCGGCATTCTTCGCCACACATGGATTACCCGATGATCAAGAGGTGGGATATATCTACTCTTACGGCGGTCCTGGATATATCGACCAACTCCGAGAACTAACATGGACTTTCTTGGAAACACCTTCGTTGGCGTTGATTGAAATGCCAAGTGTTCCGAGAGTTCGAAACCAATGTGGTCTCTTCCATATACAGCGAGCGGATTGGATTATGCCGACGCTGATCTGTCCAATTGAAAAGGGGACGGTGCATCTAACTTTCAATCACTATCAGCCATACACCGACGATACCATTTGCGAAGAATATATATATCCACCTCAAGATCCCATAGATAAACTCATGGCCGAGGCGTTTATTGCCACTGAGTCATCGGTTTGATGCTAGGCACATATGTTTGGGATGGCAGCCAAATTTGGACTTAAGTTCCCGAAATTCACAGACAAGATTTTGAATCTTTCACTATGGGCTTGACTCTGTACAGGAGAAAAGAACAAAATAAGAACATTATGAAGAATGCGAGCCGATCACAAGGTGCTCTTGGGAGCGCCTATGCCCTTAACTGTCCCAAAAATCATGGGGTGGTCACGCTTGGCTGTGACATCAGTCTAGCAAAAGGGCGCGTGCATGAAGTTCAAGGCGATAGCGCCGAGAGCTTGGCGCTCGCAGTAGCAGGCAGTGTCTCTGGCCCGATTATCTGGTGCGGTATGGGCCGCGAGCTAGGTGCGCTTTGTCCTTGGGCAGTGCAGCCCTTTATTGATCCGGCCCGGCTGATACTGACCGAAGGCGTTTCGCGCACGGAAGTGCTT
>CAYZGF010000074.1:0-9802 GCA_964477595.1 uncultured Algimonas sp. | reverse complement strand
TCCGCGCTCCTTGATAATCGCGACCTGTTGTGGCGAGCGGCCAACCGTAATTCGCGCCCGACTCAATGCGGTTCAACTCGTCCCCGCCGCGCGGGCCGTGCTCATGCTCCCACAACGTATTTGTCTGCGCATCATAGGCGAGGCCCTGCACATTGCGGTGACCGAGTGAATAGATCTGCGGCTTAAACTCCAGCCCGTCTTTGGATTGACCGATAAAAGGATTATCCGTCGGCACGCCGCCATCCCGCGTCAAACGCACAAGCTTACCCAAATGGGTATCCGCTTTTTGTGCATCCTCGCGATAAGCAAAACCATCTCCCAAAGTCAGAACCAAAGTCTCATCAGGCAGGAAAGCAATCTTTCCGCCAAAATGCGACGCGGCCGCTTTGGGTGGACTGGCGCGGAAGATGACTGTCGGATTTTCAAGATCATCACCATCAAGCCGCGCGCGCAAGAGGGCCGTTCCGTTCGCATCGTCATTCCCATAAGCATAAGATATATAGACTTCCGCGCTGGCAGCGAAGTCAGGAGCCAAAACGATATCCAATAATCCGCCCTGACCGCTGACATATATATCGGTTGGGAGGCCTTTGATCTCTGCGCGGTCGCCATTGCCGGATAAGCGCAAGAGTCTTCCTGATTTTTCAGTCACTAAAAACGTACCGTC
Organism: uncultured Algimonas sp.; assembly: GCA_964477595.1. Lineage (GTDB taxonomy): Bacteria > Pseudomonadota > Alphaproteobacteria > Caulobacterales > Maricaulaceae > Litorimonas. Next base: position 9,135 of record CAYZGF010000074.1, on the reverse strand, counting down.
GGCAATTTCCGCAACCGACCAAGGATTGTTCAGACCCGTCGCTAGCTCGGATATAGAAAAATCTGTTGAGGGTCGCTTCGTTAGATCGGGCGCGGGTTGCGGTTCTTGGCATGCAGCCAAGCCGCCGGCCAAAATCATAAGAACCAACCCTTTTTTAAATCCACGCATATTCAACTCCGCTTGACCTGTGACGGCATTCCCCCCTAGCCATAGTCCCATGAACGGAATTTTCAAACGGATTGGCAGTTGGCTCGCCGCGGTTATCACAACGGTTGTGCTGGGGGTTTTTCTACAGACCCAAAATGTTCTGGCGCGGCTGGATAATATTGGAGCCGATATTGGGTTTGCTGAACGCCTCTCCATGTCGCTTTACGATCTGCGTTATCTCGGATCGCTGTATATTATTTTCGTGAGCATCGCCCTCGCAATCGCCTTCTTGGTCGGAGGGTTGGTCTTCCGTCTCGCGAAATTTGGCCGGCCGATTGTTTACAGTGTTGCTGGCGCCGTCGCTCTGCTCGTCATGCTCTTCGGCATGAAACAGGTCTTCTTTGATATTCACATGATCGCCGGCGCACGGGATACGCTGGGCATTGGTTTGCAAATGCTGGCAGGCGCGATTGGCGGGCTAGTATTTGCATGGGTGAGCAGGCCTAAAGAAAAAGCCTCTGCGGAAAACGCAAAGGCTTAAAATTATACACCACCAGAAACCGCTAGCGGTTTCGGCACTTCGCTGCATTCAATCCCCCGGATTGAATGCGGTCGCTACGTGTTCATCGAATCAAAGAATTCCGAATTTGTTTTCATGTCTTTTAATTTCGACAGCAGGAATTCGATGGCGTCCATTGTTCCCATTGGGTTGAGGATACGACGCAGCACGTAGGTCTTTTGCAGCTCATCCGCAGGTACCAAAAGCTCTTCTTTCCGTGTGCCGGATTTCGTCACGTCAATCGCCGGGAAGATACGCTTATCCGCGACTTTGCGGTCTAGCACGATCTCTGAGTTACCCGTCCCTTTAAATTCTTCAAAGATGACTTCATCCATGCGGGAGCCTGTATCGATCAGGGCTGTCGCGATGATTGTCAGCGAGCCACCCTCTTCGATATTCCGCGCAGCGCCAAAGAAACGTTTCGGACGTTGCAGGGCGTTGGCATCCACACCACCGGTGAGGACCTTACCGGAGCTTGGCACAACCGTGTTATAAGCGCGGCCCAATCGGGTGATGGAGTCGAGAAGGATAACAACATCTTTGCCATTTTCTGTCAGGCGCTTGGCTTTTTGGATGACCATTTCGGCCACTTGGACGTGACGCGTGGCAGGTTCGTCAAAGGTGGAAGACACAACTTCGCCTTTCACGGAGCGCTGCATATCGGTCACTTCTTCCGGACGTTCATCGATCAGAAGCACGAGAACGTAACATTCCGGATGGTTCTTCTCGATAGAGTGAGCGATGTTCTGCAAGAGAACCGTTTTACCCGTCCGCGGCGGCGCCACGATCAAGGCCCGCTGGCCTTTCCCGATTGGCGCAACAATATCGATCACGCGACCGGATTGATCTTTGCGTGTCGGGTCTTCAATTTCCATCTGCATTCGCTGATCAGGATAGAGCGGCGTCAGATTATCAAAGTGAACCTTGTTGCGGGCTTGCTCTGTCGTTGAGAAATTGATCGACGTGACATCGGAAAGGGCGAAGTAACGCTCATTCTCTTTTGGCGAGAGAATTTCGCCGGAAATTGTATCACCGGTCTTCAGGCCGAATTTGCGGATCAGTTTTGGGTCGACATAAATATCATCGGGACCCGGCAGGTAGTTGGCTTCCGGCGCGCGCATAAAGCCAAAGCCGTCTTTCAGGACTTCTAACACGCCTGAGCCTGTTGTTTTTACCTCATCTTCGGCGAGGTCTTTCAATACGCCAAAGAAAATATCCTGCTTGCGCATGGAGGCCGCATTTTCAATCCCGACTTCTTCGGCAAATTTGATCAGCTCTTTAGGTTTAAGTTTTTTAAGATCATCGAGCGAGATGACAGTCATCTCGTCAAGGTCTTGGTCTAATAGGTTTGTCATGTGGTAATCTTTTGGTTTGGGAGAATCTGCCATCCGAAACACCGCATTGCGGTTAGTTTTAATGTGGTCGGAAATAGCGACAGGTCCAGGACGGCCTGTTTCTGAACGCTATATGGGACAATTGCCCGATTTGGTCAAGCGGTTACAAAATCATCCAGCGAATGAGTGTCGCGACCAGTGTCACACAGATGACACCCGCCAGCCAGAGCCCGATAAACCAACCGAGTTGTTTCGCCGTCTTACGCATCAATGATAGCCCTCATCCGGATCAACCTTTCCGCGGAAGACCCAATAAGCAAACGCCGTATAGCCGAGAATGAGCGGGATCAGGAAACACGCCCCCACAAACATGAATATCTGTGACCGGAACGGTGTCGCAGCCTCTAAAATCGTAACATCGGGCGGTATGATATAAGGAAACATGGAAATCCCCAGACCAACAAAACAGAGCGCAAAGAGAAGAAGCGATAATAGAAAGGGTCTATATTCGTGATGATCCGTCCGAAGAGACCTTAACATCATCAGTGCAATCAAGCCGATAATGATGGGCATGGGGATCGTCACAAATAGACCGGGCGTTTCAAACCAGCGACTGTAATAATTCATATCTAAAAAAGGCGTGGCCAGACTGACGACCCCTATAAATCCGAGCGTTGCGAGACCAAAGATAAGAGCCAGTTTTCGTGCGCGGGCTTGCACATCATCGCCCGTCTTCATTATTAACCAAGTCGCACCCAACAGGCCATAACCGACGACGACCGCTGCGCCGCAAAGAATAGAAAATGGAGTCAGCCAATCCCACCAGCCGCCGCCATAGGCACGGCCGTCTACGACCACGCCCTGAAGTAATGCGCCCAACGCGATGCCTTGAGAAAAGGCCGCCACAACAGACCCGCCAATAAAGGCGGCGTCCCAATATTTCAGCCAACGTTGCGTCCGCCAGCGATATTCGAACGCCACCCCGCGAAAGACGAGCGCCAACAACATCGCAATAATCGGCACATAAAGCGCGGGCATTAATATCGCATAGGCCAGCGGGAAAGCCGCAAATAATCCACCGCCGCCCAACACCAACCACGTCTCATTTCCGTCCCAAACCGGCGCAACCGTATTCATTAAAAGGTCGCGGTCTTCTTTCTTTTTATAAAAAGGGTAGAGGATGCCGAGACCCAGATCGAACCCGTCCAAAACAACATATATATAGACCGCCAGCGCCAGCAGACCCGCCCACGCATAGGCCAGCCACGGCACGACTTCCATTCCCGTGATTGCTGCGCCTTCCATCAGTCGTGTACCTCATCCATGTCGGTTTGGTCTTTGACCTGTTGCGCGGGCGTGATGCCGGACGTTCGGATTGGACCGTCTTCCACACCCACACCTTTTTCACCCAGTTTCGGTGCATGACCCATGAGCCTGAGAATATAGAAAACTCCCGCGCCAAAAACGAAGAAGTAGACAATGATAAAGGCCGTTAAAGAGGCACCAACAGCGGGGGCAGATAGGGGTGATGCAGACTCGCTCGTTCTCAAAAGACCATAAATTGTGTAAGGCTGTCGCCCGACCTCTGTTGTGATCCAACCCGCAAGGACGGCCACCAAACCGCTTGGTCCCATAAATAGGGCTGCACGGTGAAGAAATTTGGAGTCATATAACTGACCCCGAAAGCGCTTCCAAAGTCCGAGCAGGCCCACGCCCAGCATCAGGAAACCAATACCGACCATGATCCGGAAGGACCAAAACACAATCGCCACAGGCGGTTGGTCCTCATCCGGAATTGTATCGAGACCGTCCAGCGGTGCATTCAGATCGTGTTTTAAAATCAGAGAGGAAACTTTGGGAATACCGACGGCATATTTCAGTTCCTGATTTTCGTCATCCGGAATGCCAAACAGATAAAGCGGCGCGCCGTGCTCGTGGCTTTCGTAATGACCTTCCATGGCCATCACTTTGACAGGCTGATGTTCCAGCGTGTTGATCCCGTGCAGATCTCCCAGAACAATTTGCAGCGGCGCGGTCACAGCGATCATCCACATCGCCATAGAAAACATTTTCTGCACGCCGAGATTTTCACGCCCACCTTTTAAGAGGTGCCACGCCCCGACACCGCCGACGATGAAAGCTGTCGTCAGATAGGCTGCTGTCAGCGTATGGGCGAGACGATAAGGGAAAGACGGATTAAAAATAATCTCCATCCAATTCACCGGCAGGAATTGTCCGTTCTCTGCGATGATATGGCCTTGCGGTGTGTGCATCCAGCTGTTCACAGAGAGTATCCAGGTCGCGGAAAGGGCTGTCCCGAAAGCGACCATCACGCAGGCGAACATATGAAGCTTTGCCCCCACACGGTCGCGACCAAACAGCATGATGCCCAGAAAACCGGCTTCCAAGAAAAACGCCGTCAGCACTTCATAGGCCATAAGCGGCCCGATAACAGGTCCGGCCTTATCAGAAAAAACTGACCAGTTCGTTCCGAATTGGTAAGACATGGTGATGCCGGACACGACGCCCATGGCGAAGCTGATCGCGAATATCTTTATCCAAAATTTGAAAAGCCGCAGATAAACTTCATCTTTGGTTTGGAGGTAGCGACCGTTGAGAACCGCTAAATAGGAGGACAGGCCGATTGTGAAAGCGGGGAAGATGAAATGAAACGCGACCGTGAAAGCGAACTGAATTCGCGCCAACAGGACCGCATCAAAACCTTCGAACATTCTCGCCACCTTTCAGTGTGCATCGCCTCAAGCTCGTCTAACCTTAGGGAGGTGAGACTGATTTGACCAGACGGCGATTTTGCATATCGGAATTGCGCCATGAGATGAGGCCGAAGACGGGGCAGACTGGCCTCGCCTAAATCGAGCGAAAACTTGACTCCGGCCCGATTAGGGTGCTGTTTCAAATTCAACTGATTAGAGATCGCGTCAAAAGCGGCCAATACGGGATAAGATTATGAAACAGATGCAAGGCTTGGATACTGTCTTTGTTGCGATGGAGCGCCCCGTCGCACCGGTTCACATCGGCTCTGTTTTGATCTATGATCCGTCTACGGCAAAGGACGGATTTGTCCGGTTTAAAGATATTTTGTCTTTCATCGAAAACCGCCTTCATATGTCCGATACGATGCGCCAGAAAATGGTGAAAGTGCCCTTCGGGATAGACTACCCCTATTGGGTTCAAGACAGTAATTTTGACATTGAGTATCACATTCGCCACGTCGCTCTGCCAAAACCGGGTGACTGGCGTCAGCTCTGTATTCTTGCCGCCCGTATCTTTGCGCGACCGCTAGATCTATCGCGGCCACCTTGGGAATTCACAGTTGTCGAGGGGCTGGATAACATTCCCGGCGTGCCGAAAGGCGCTTACGCCATTTTGACCAAGGTGCATCACGCCGCAATTGACGGCGTATCGGGTGTGGATTTGATGAACGTCCTGCACACCATGACACCTGATACAGATGGACCCTTGCCGCCTGACCGCTGGCGTCCCGAAGCCGACCCAAGCCAGATTGGCATGTTTGCTCGCGGTTATGTCTCCAACCTCATCAACCCGTTCCGCCAAGCCAAAGCCATGCGCAATGCGGTGCCGGGCATGGTCAAAACGGCAAAAGGTCTTCTGAAGAAAGAGTTTGATTTTAAAGCTCTACTGAACACGCCCAATACCCGGTTCAACGGCACGGTCTCTCCGCATCGTATGTTCGACAGCCGGACCTTTGCGCTCAAAGATATTAAATCGCTCCGCGCCTTATCAGATGGGGCAAAATTAAATGACGTCATGCTGTCTATCACGGGCGGCGCTATGCGGCTTTATCTGGAGCGCTATGATGAGCTGACAGAACATTCGCTCACAACAATGGCGCCTATTTCCGTTCGCAGTGAGAGCGAAAAAGACACGATGGGTAACCAGGTTTCCGCCATGTTCGTGCCTGTCGGATCCCACATTCCATCCGCCCGAGAGCGTATGAAATATGTCACGGAAGAAACCGTCAAAGCCAAGGGCTTCACCAATGCGATGGGTGCGCGGCAAATGACGGAAATGGCCAAGCTGGCCCCCGCCCCGATGATGAATATCGGCGCGCAATTATATTCGCGCTTAAAAATCGCGGATTATATGAAGCCTAGCGTGAACACTGTCGTCACAAATGTTCCGGGGCCGCCCGTTCCGATTTATTCAACAGGGGCAAAACTCGTCGGCCTGCACGGTATGCTCTGTCTCGTCGACGGCGTGAAACTCGGCCATGTGGTCCATAGCTATGTCGATGAGGTCACGCTGGCCTTCACAGCTTGCCGTAGCGCGGTTCCCGATCCGGATTTCTATTCTGAGTGTATCCAAGCCAGTTTTGATGAGCACATGGACGCCCTCAAAGAAATGGCCAAGCTGGAAAAGGCTAAACAAGCCAAAGCTGCCGCTAAAGCCAAGACAAAATCTAAATCACCGGCAAAGGCGAAAACGTCTCGAAAAACAATCAAAACCGATAAGACGCTTCCAAAATCTAAAGCGGCGTCGAAGCCAAACGGAACTGCAAAAAAGCAGTAACGAACTGTTATCCAAATCCCCCCAAGGTCAAAAACCACTTAGGCTCGGCTTACACTTTTTAAGGACATGACATGTCTCTCTCGCTTACGTCATCACTAACGTCTTCCAAAGTCGCGCCAAAAGGCTTGGCCCAGCTTGGTTTGTCCCGGAAGGGTCCAGCCCTGTTTTGGACCCTGACCGAAGGCGGCCGCGCAAGTATTGAGATGACCAGCTTTTTTGTTCTGCGCCGCTTGTTAAAGCGCTTGCCAAAGGGAGATGGACATCCGGTTATTTTCTTCCCGGGCTTTGTTGCGAGTGACCGGTCCACAAAGCCGATGCGCAAGCTGATCGATGATCTGGGCTATGAAACCTATGGCTGGGGCTTGGGCCGAAACCTGAAATTTAATGATATTCGCGAAGCCAAAATGAATTTGCTGCTGGAGAAAGTCTACAAGACCCACGGCCGCAAAGTGACGATTATTGGCTGGAGCCTCGGCGGTGTTTTCGCCCGCGAAGTCGCCAAATCAAATCCTGATATGGTCCGGAGTGTGATTTCGCTCGGCAGCCCGATTTCCGGCGATATGGAACATTCCAATGCGGGTCGTCTCTATGAATTTTTCAATGGTAAACCCAGTGAGACAATGAAGGATCGCCTCTCCACGCTTTCAGAGGCACCCCCTGTCCCAACAACGTCAATTTACACAAAGACTGACGGGGTTGTGGCATGGAAAGGATCCATCCAGCGTCCCGGAAAAACACCGTCCGAAAATATCTGTGTCCCGGCCAGCCATATTGGCCTCGGCGTAAATCCACTGGTTATGTATGCTTTGGCAGATCGCTTGGCCCAGGATGAGGATAAATGGACGCCGTTTGAAGCGGACGGGTTTAAGCGTTTCGTCTTTAAATAATCGACCTTCCATCGCCGCGGTGCCTGATTGATTCAAGATCATCCCATACGCAGTTTTTGCCTGTCCTTGGGATTTCTGGGTCTCGCATGGCTGGCCTTTAATCCGCACCGCGTTGTCGAAATTCAAAATAGTTTGGGGTTCTCGCCAACATCTGACACCGCATTATCAGGCGAAAAGGCGGAAGTGAGCGAACCCACAAAAACCGTTCAGCCCACACAGCCGAGGACACCACTCGACCTACCAACGACTCGCACCCCGGATGCAGAAAACTTACCGCGTATAGCAGGATTTGAAAAGATTGCGCGAGATGATCCCTGGATTGGACCTACCCCTTGCAGCGAGCATATGTTTTTTGCGCCTGCCACACTATCTACCCTGTCGCCGCGGGAAAGCAGTCCTCACAAGACGACCCCAATAAAGGCGCGTCTAAATAATTCCTATAGCGGTCAACCCAGCTATCTTTATAAAAGCGAGCGCGGCGCAACACTGGAACTCGTCAAGCCTGTCATAGAATATTATGATCTCAAAGGACGAACCTATCGTGATGTCCGCAAAGATATTTTTTCCCGTCGCCCGCTGGAAATTCTCAGACAGGCTGAAAAAGACACATCTTCAGATACTCAAGATGAGATTGAAAAGATGGGAGATAGAAAAATCGTAACACTTGCAGATATCGCCTCTCCGACGTCGCTCTCCTACTATATTTCAGGCTCACGTGAGAGATTTCAGCTAAATGTGAAACGAACAAATCTAACAGTGAGCTTTCTAATTCGTCTTCCCCGTTGGCAAACTTATAATCAAGCCAGCGAAAGAGATCAGAAAAAATGGGATGATCTTCTCTGTAATGCCGCCCATCACGAGCTCGGCCATTTACGCATTCGATTAGACATGCTGGCAGAAACGTTGGACGGTTATGCGGACCTCCCGCCCGCTGCATCATTTAAAGAAATGGAAGAGATCGTCATTGCCTACCGCAAAGATATCAATGCCCGTGTTGAGGCCCGCCAAGACGCTTATCACATTTACAATGGCGGCGGGACGCGGCGCGGTATGGTGGAACTGCCCTATGCAGATCTGCCATTTCCTTGGCTGAAAAAGCCCGAGGTTAAAACGGCTGAACAATTGCCAGAATAACAATCACAATCGTGACCAGCGCCGGAATTTCATTGATCCGGCGGAAGAATTTCTCAGACTTTGGACGGCCACCATTCAAGAAACCCTTGCGCGTCTTCGCCAAAAATCCGTGATACCCTATGAGGGAAAAAGCCAGCGCGACTTTAATCCAAAGCCAAAGCGCAACACCGCCCGCATGGGCATTATATCCGATCAGAACTAAACCCAGAACAAAAGCGACAATCATGGCCGGGTTCATGATGATTCGAAGGAGGAGACGTTCCGCCTCTTCCATCTTGGCTTCCAACTCCCCGCCAATTTTGGCCGTTGAGTGATAGATAAAAAGCCGAGGCAAATAAAGCAGCCCCGCCATCCAGAAGATGACGGCGATGAGATGAAAGGCTTTTAGCCAGGGGTAGAGTGTGTCGAACATTATTCTTATCTAAACCCAATGAACCAAAATGGGAACACTGATTTTACCAGTATCAGCCCCGACTCTTAAGTGAGAAAAGGACGATACGCATAGGTTTTGAGAGCCTTAGGA
>CAYZGF010000073.1:0-9802 GCA_964477595.1 uncultured Algimonas sp. | reverse complement strand
GTTTAGTAATTTATTTTGCCAAAATGTTGGATATAGAAAATTTCGTATTGGTCGAAACTGAATATTTCGGGGGCGTGGGAATGCAGTCCGCAACACTTTATAAAAATGGAATCCGCATCACTCAATATTCTAGCGCCCCCGACGGCGCGGGAAAATTCGAACCTAGCCAGAATGCCATTAATGCAGCATTGCATGAATTGGAGTTAAAACCTACCGGAAGTGATGCATTTGAATTTGTCGGGCTTAACAAATTTAGAAATACATCAGCATATTATCCTAACACTCAATGACCAACGCCCCCATCGATAATTTCAAACGCGCCCTGTCTTCCGCCACGAAAGCCATTTCGGGTGAGCCGGAGTTGGAGATTTCCTTTGGCGGGGATGTGGCGGGGATTGTGCGCGATCAGGTCATGTTGCCGAGCCTGCCCCCTGCGCCAAAGCCGGAACTCATCGCCAAGGCGCGCGGCGAAGCGGACGCCCTCGCCTTGCGGTTATCCCTCCACGATAAGGATATTCATTCTGATAACATGCCGCAATCCGGCCCCGCGCGGCAGGTGTTTGAGGCGATGGAGCAAGCCCGCATTGAAGCGCTGGGCGGGCAGCATTTATCCGGTCTTGGCGACAACCTGATGGCGGCATTGGATGCGCGCAGCAAACGGCGCGGATTTGATAAACCCGATATCGCCAAAGACGATACCAGCTTTGCCGAAGCCGTCGGACTTTATGCCCGCGAAAAACTGACAGGGCGCACCCTGCCCAAATCGACTGACGGCATTATGGGCGCCTGGCGTGAAGAGATCATGCTGAAAGCGGCGGGCCGTTTTGATGAATTGAAAACCGCACTGGATGATCAGGACCAATTCGGGAAATTCGTTCAGGACCTGATCGCGGATTTCGAGCTTGGTGATGAAATGGCGAGCTCGGAAGAAGACGAGGACCAAGACGACGAATCCCAAGAGAACGAAAACGAAGACCAAAATCAGGACGAGAGCCCGCAGGACGATCAGGAAGATCAACCGGGCCAAACTGAAGTCTCTGACGCCGATGCGATGGAGGATGAAAATTCCGAACCGCAAGATATGGTCGATGCCGAAAATATTGACGGCGAGCAGGACGATGCCGAGCAAACGCCGGACGCCAATGCGCAGCGCCCGAATCCGACCAACCTGCCCGATCCCTATACGGTCTACACCACCAATCATGATGAGGTGATCAAAGCCGAAGAACTGTGCGATACGGAAGAGCTGGACCGCCTGCGCGGATATTTAGACGGCCATATGAAGGGGCTAAGCGGCGCGATTTCACGTCTGGCCAATCGCTTGCAACGTCGCCTCCTCGCACAGCAACAACGCTCTTGGACCTTTGATTTGGAAGAAGGCATGCTCGACACGGCGCGGCTGTCCCGCGTGATTATCGACCCGCTATCGTCTCTGACCTTTAAGGAGGAAAAAGAAACCGATTTCCGCGACACGATTGTCACCATCCTGATCGATAATTCCGGGTCCATGCGCGGTCGGCCCATTATGGTCGCCGCCGTGACCGCTGATATTATGGCGCGGACATTGGAGCGCTGCGGCGTGAAAGCGGAAATCCTCGGCTTTACGACGCGCGCGTGGAAAGGCGGCAAGTCATTCCAGGATTGGATGGCGGCGGGTAAACCCGAAGCGCCGGGTCGACTAAATGACTTGCGCCACATTGTTTATAAATCCGCCGATATGCCGTGGCGTCGGGCAAAGAGGAACCTTGGCCTGATGATGCGCGAAGGCTTGCTGAAAGAGAACATTGACGGCGAAGCGCTCGATTGGGCGTATAAACGGCTCATGTCCCGCCCGGAACAGCGACGTATCCTCATGGTCATTTCGGACGGCGCACCCGTTGATGACGCCACGCAAAGCCAAAACAAATCCGGTCTGCTGGAAAATCATCTGCGCCTGATGATCGATAAAATCGAAAACCGCTCCGAGGTCGAACTCGTCGCCATCGGTATCGGCCATGACGTGACGCGCTGGTATTCCAAAGCCGTGACAATCATGGATGTAGAGCAGCTTGGCGGTGCCATGACGGAAAAGCTCGCAGAATTGTTTGATGACGCGAAGCGGCGGTAAATTGTCCGGGGGACACTTTACAGCGAAGCGCAGAAACCGCTAGCGATTTCGGATAACCAGCATTGAGATAGACTATGGCAAAACCCACACATTTTGAGACTGTCACCGACTGGGTCAAATCCGAATATAGCGTGACCAAAGGTGATGCAGGCAATTTGAGTGAGGCCACACTCTCTAAAGTCGGGCAGGTTCTGCGAACCGTCCATCCAAACAGTCCGGCGGGGCTTTTAGGCTTGCAAGCCGGCGATATTTTGCACGCCTTAAATGGCGGCGTCTTTGATGAAATGGATTTAAAAAAGACCTTTCAACCTCGGCGCTTTGGACGGTCATACAGCTTTGACCTATTGCGTCCGTCAACACGTGAAAAGATCCGGATCAAAGGCAAAACCTTCCCGTTCGGCGCACAATACGGACAGACGGTCGATAGTTTCGTCGTAAGCCTGCGCAATGGTGACCCGGATCCGCACGATATTAGCGGGTTTTGGAAATATGGTCCGGACGGCGCATTGGCCGAACTCTGGCCCGCATTCGAAGCTTATAATCTTCGTTTGTTACAGCTGAATGGCGCGCCCTATGACGGGGCTTTTCCGAAATTTGTCCCGCCAACAGCCCCGCTTGCAGGAGAAGATGTAATCTGGCCGGGAGCCTTCGCTTGGCTTGCGCTTTGTGCCGCTTATGCTGGAGAATGGGATCGTGCGCAGCATGTCCTCGGCCTCGTCAACGACCATTTTGATCGCAGTGGCGATTCAGGCATGATGGATATGTTCGCCGCTATGGCCTTTACACGCTCAATGATCGCCGAAAACAAAGGGTATAAGGACAACGCTCTCGCTCATCTTGATCATGCAATAGAAATGTCACCGGAAACAGAGGTTTTGTACCGTCACCGATCACAACTATCACAAGAGGCAAGCTCACCGCCGCCTTCGCCTTTCATAGGTCGCTCACTCGACTATGTTTTACCAAAGACTGATCCAACGCAGAAATTCTCACAGTCCGGCAAGGACGTTTCTTTTCAAGACACAGTCTCAGGACTTAAACCGGGAGACTTAATTCTTGTCTGTTTAATGTCTGGCTACCGCACAAATGGCCCTTATGTTGAAGGGTTTCAGAGAGCGCATATTCCGCTTTCTCGCCTAAAGGCTCGCTTCAAAGCCGTTCATATCATCACCTCTTGGGACGCAAGCCGGTCTCGCGATTTACCGTGGCCGGTCATGGAACCAACATTGGAAAAGTCAGGCGTGAATATAAGCGTGCTGTTTGATCAAGAAGATACTGTCTCAGATAATATCGGTATTCTAGGAGCACCAACAAATCTCGTCATCGATCATACCGGAACCATTATTGCTGACGGATGGCTGGCGGGGGATGAAATTTTGTGGGACGGTTTAGGGACGGCTGAATCATCTTGACCGACCTGCAATTCGGCGGGGCAAAGGTAAACGGTGCCGATTTAAACAGGGAGGGTTGGACACGCCTCCCCTTTCAATTTTCTGAGCAGGAACTCGACCGATTGTCATCTCTAGACATTCATGAAGGTCGGGGTCAGCGCCTTTCCAATATGCAGTTGCTTCATGAAACTTTACCGACAGAATTCAAAGTCGAACTTGGAAAGCGGGATTTCAATACACTTCCAAATCGTGCAGTTGGATTTATAAAAGCAAAAGACAACAACTGGTCTCTTCCTTGGCATCAAGACCGCATCGTCGCCATGTCTCAAAAATTTGACGCCGATGCCTATGAAAACTGGACGCGCAAATCCGGTGTCTGGCATTGTGAACCAAATACCGAAATTTTACGGAACATGGCATTTGCCTATGTTGCATTTGATCAATTGGACGCAACTTCAGGCGGGCTACAGATTGCGGAAGGCACGCATCATCACGGGAAGATTGCCAAATCCGACATAGAGTCCTCTGTTGAGACCGCCAATATCGTTTTGCCAGAAATGCAACGCGGTGAGGTTTTACTCATATCCGCGCTTACGCTGCATAGGTCTGCCCCTACTTTACTGCCTGAACGTCGCAGGACTTTGCGGGTAGACTTTGCGAAAATTGACGTGACGTTTCCATGACACTGCACCGAATCTGTCCATAATGTTTATATTCGCGCCCTGAGTTTCACAGCTTACGCACCTTATTCGGCCGATTATCGACTTTTCATATCCAATTTGAGATTTTCGCCATAGCTAGGGTACATCATCGACTTTCCCCGATGTTTACAACTTTATGACCCGGTCGCTGTGCGGACACCCGCACGCACCGGGTCTTTTTTTATCCGCCCAACACGCCGCCAGCGCCTGTAAACCGAACGGCATAGCCGTTCGGCGCTTCACTGCATTTGACGCCCCGCGTCAAATACGGGCGTTTCGCGTCCACCGATGTTTACAACTTTATCACCCGGTCGCTGTGCGGACACCCGCACGCACCGGGTCTTTTTTTACCCAATTCCATACCCCTGACTTAGAACAAACCTCTTCCCGCGCCTGCACTGTCGCGCTAACGCTGGGCCTATGGAAAATTCTGTTGGCTTTCTCTCTCTTCTTCCTCCGCTATTGGCGATTGGTCTCGCGCTTTGGACGCGGCAGGTCTTTTTGGCTTTGTTCCTTGGCATTGCCTCAGGTTTTTTAATCCTCGCGGGCGGCAATCCGCTGCAAGGCGCGATCCAGACCATGGGCGGATTTGTCGAGGTTTTTGAAAGCAATTATAATACGGAAATTATCATCTTTACCCTACTGATTGGCGCTTTGATCGCGCTGATCCAACGGGCAGGCGGCGTGGAAGGTTTTGTCAATCGGGTCTTGGCGTGGCTGCAACGCAAAGCTGCCAGTGCCGACAGCAAAGGCCAGCGCAAGCGCGTCGAACTCCTCGCCGTTTTAACGGGCGCTTTGATCTTTGTTGAGAGTAACATTTCTACACTGACAGTCGGAACACTTTATCGTCCCGTCACAGATGAATTAAAAATTCCGCGCGAGAAGCTCGCCTATATTGCCGACAGTACCTGCGCACCGATTTGTATTCTGATCCCGCTCAATGCCTGGGGCGCTTACATCATGGGTCTCTTGGGCGAGCAAAATATTGATAGCCCTGTCTCGACTTTGGTCGGCGCAGTGGCGTTGAATTTTTATCCGATGTTAGCGGTTCTTCTCGTCATTTTAGTTATCATGACCGGGCGTGATATTGGCGAGATGAAAAAAGCAGAGCGCCGCGCCTCAGAAGAAGGAAAACTCATCCGAGACGGTGCCGTGCCCATGATCGCGGGCGAGATTACGATGATGGAAGCGAAAGACGGCGTTCGTCCAAAAGCACGGAACATGGTGTTCCCGTTAGTTGCACTAGTGGTCCTGATGCCAATTTTCATGCTTTATACGGGGTGGAGCTCTGAAGGTAATAATGGCTTCTTTGAACTGGCTGATCGGGCCTCCGGCTCGAAATCCGTGCTCTATGCCGTATGTGGTGCGATCCTCGTCTCCGTGATTTTAAATAAATCCCAAGGCATTATGGGCGTACGCGAAATGGTCGATGTTGTTTTAAAAGGCATGTCGGGCATGTTGCCGCTGGCCTTGCTCATGGTTTTCGCATTTGCGCTTGGGAATTTATGTGGTGATCTGGGTACGGGGCAATATGTGGCAGAACAGGCAAAGCCGTTTTTATCCCCGGCGCTCGTTCCCGCGCTTGTTTTTCTGATCAGCGCATTCATCGCATTTTCCACAGGCACCAGCTGGGGCACATTTGCTATCATGATCGCGATCGCCGTCCCGCTCGCTCAAGGGCTGGATACACATGTGACGCTCGCCGTCGCAGCCGCGCTCGGCGGGGGCGTCTTTGGTGATCATTGCAGCCCGACGTCAGATACATCCATCATCACATCTATGGCGACAGCCAATGACCATATTGACCATGTCCGGACACAGCTACCCTATGCCTTAATCGGCGGCGCGATAACGACTGTGCTTTATTTAATTCTGGGTGTTATCGGTGCGTAATCTCCTAATCCTCGGAATTGCGGCCTGCTTAGCGGCTTGCTCCGTCACACCTGCTGCAGAGCCCGTACGGGGCGGGTTGAGTGAAAACGGCACAGTCAGCTATTTGGGCATTGAATATGCGACGGCAGAGCGTTGGCAATTGCCGAAACTGAATGAAAGCTGGGAGACGCCAGCGGAATTTAAACGTTTCGGACCTGCATGCCCGCAAAAGGGGCAAGCCGTGATGGTCGAAGATTGCCTCTTCCTCAATATATTCAAACCCGAACAGGTCGTGTCAAACGCGCCGGTATTGGTTTGGATACATGGTGGCGGGCTTATTTTCGGTGAAGGGGGAGACGGACCAAAAACTTTCGCGGATGATGGCATCATTGTCGTGACATTTAATTACCGTCTGGGGAAGCTCGGCTTTCATGATTGGGCCGGATGGGGCGAGAACGACCCGCGCAATTTTGGCCAAGCCGATATGGTTGCGGCGCTGGACTGGGTGCAAGCCAATATCCACCGCTTTGGCGGAGATGCGGAGAATGTCACGCTGGCCGGGCATAGCGCGGGCGGCATGGGCGTTCAGCTGATGATGGTCGATCCGCGCGCGAAGGGAAAATTTGCGCGCGCTTGGTCCCATGCGGGATATGGCGCGTGGCCCTTTCCCAAAGCCTATAACCCCACGCCGGAAGAGCGGGCACGGATAAGATATGGAGCTTTGGAAACAGACAAACCCGCAGAGGCATTGGTTTCGGAATTAGAGTATTTCCATCTTCCTTTTATCGACGCACCCTATCTGAAAGTGCAACCTATCAATTTTTTCTTTGACGGGTTCGCCCATGATGTGCCCTATGTCGCCGGAGCCAATTCTTATGACGGTGCAGGCACGTTACAAGGTGCAGGATTTACGCCTGAATCATTTTTGGCGCGCATTGACGGTCCGGAAATTCGCGCCGCTTATGCAGATGATTTCGCCGTTTCCGACTTACAAGCTGCCCAAAGGATTTTCGGTGACTTACGGTATTTCCGTTCCTCCATGCTGAGCGTCAATGCGAAATCCGGCTATTTATTTCTTTATGATGAAAAGCTGAACGGCGCACCGGGCGCAACACATGGACAGCAATATGACCGTATATTCGCGTCAGGTGATTTCCCGATGAAAACAGCCATGCGGGAATTTATTCAAAACGGCCATCCGGGTTGGTCGAGCATTTCTGAAACAAATTATTATAAAATGGCTGTCTTCTCTCCCGAATTGACCGAAGTCGTTGAAACCGAATTTCGGGATAAAATGATAGCCCTCGCCACCGCAGTAAAGGCTCTTGAATAATGCGTATTTTTTTATGCCTTCTCTTGTCCGCTTGCCTGTCTGCCTGTTCTGCAGATGCAAAAGATGCAGCGCACGAAATAGCGGGTGTCTGGGCGAATGAACGCGGATCTTCCGTCACCTTTATTGAAACGGATGGACTGCTGTCGGGCTATTATAATACGCAACTCGGCAATCCAGATCCGGACAGCCGGTTTCCACTCACCGGATTTATTGAAGGGGATCAATTGACCTTCACCGTCAACTTCAAAGGCTATGGCAGCCTGACGAGTTGGACGGGCCAGATGAGCAAGGACGATAACGGTCCTTATATCCGAACGCTCTGGCATCTGACACGCGATGTTCCGGATTCAGAGGAAGATGAGGATTTATGGTCATCCATCATTGCCGGATCCGCAAACTTTCGACCCGTTAAGACTGACGCTTCGCCTTAGGTTTTTCCGGCACATACAGCGTTATCATCACGCCTAAAATTAGGCTCGCCAGCACCGCAATGAGTGACGCCTTGCTTATATCGATAAAAGTATAGAGGCCTGAATTTATTGCACTTGGGATCGAAAAAATTGCGGCTTCGACAATATGGTTTGTTGTATTTTGATAGGCCTCAAGCGTCTTGGTTTTCAGGGTCCAGACAGCTGACGGGATAGGAATAATTAGAAGAGAACTCATCACTCCCGCCGCTGCTCCGCGAGCGATTGAGACGGCTTTCCGTTGGGTTAATGTCCAAGCGGCAAAACTGATCATGGCCGTACTCACCGCGATCAACAGACCGATTTTAAGACTGTCCGTAATCAGGTCTGCCTGTCGACCAAATTTCATACGGCTGATAGCAATGACAAATGGCGTCGCGAAGACCGTCATAAGTGTCACAAAAGCGCGGCGTTGAGACAGGGATTTCATTCTTTTGTACCTAGAAATGCTCGCCCGCATCAGGAGCCGGATGCGCAAATCGCCAACCGACACAGGCTGCGGCCAAATAGGGCAAACCATAAGTCATGATATTGAAATCCCAAAAACCAAGGATGACACGCTTCAACTCTAAGGTCCTTCCTCTGAACCCTGTAAAAATCAAATCGGCCCCCGCTATACAGGCATATACGACAAATATGGCACAAAGGCTTAAGAGGACCGCCCGGCGGACGCTCGTATAAGGTCTGTACCAAAGCGCGTAAGCGGCAACATATTTGAAGAGAAAGAAAACTAAAAAAACGCCGATGAGAATACCGAAAACTGTCCAATCTAATGCACTGGAGAGGTCAACATCATCTACGAATAAAACTTGGACAAAGCCCGCAAGCATAAGCATTGACGATCCAGTAAACCCCAACCAAACCGCATAGCATCGTCGCCGTTTTTCGACGTCAAAATCAGGGGCGGGTTTAGTCAACCAGATCGTCCCAGAAAGCTTTGGCTTTATCAAAGAAGTTTCGGCTCTCAGGTGACTCGGAATGTGTGCCGCCCTCAATCGCAAATTCTTGGAGGAGTTCTTTCTGACGCTTCGTCAAACCGGACGGCGTTTCAACGGCCAGCTCAATATACATATCGCCGCGCTTGTCAGAGCGTAAAACGCTCATCCCTTTTCCGCGTAAGCGTAAGCGTTTGCCGGTCTGGCTGCCTTCACTGACTTTGATCTTGGACCGCCCGCCGTCAATTGTCGGGATTTCAATATCGCCGCCCAGCGCCGCCGTCGTCATCGGTACAGGTGCGCGGCAAAATAGGTTGGCTCCGTCGCGTTCAAACAGCTCATGCGGTTTAACGCCGACGAAAATATAAAGATCGCCACGCTGCGTTCCGCCCGTTGCACCGCGTTTCGGCGCGGCGTCCCCTTGACCGGTCAAACGAATGCGCGTTCCGTCTTCAACACCAGCCGGGATAGAAACGTCGAGTTCGGTCTCCTGCCGGGTTTGCCCCACACCGTCACAGGCGCGGCACGGGTCAGAGACATATTCCCCCTGACCGCCACAGGTTGGGCAAGCCCGTTCCATTTGGAAAAAACCCTGTTGTGTACGCACACGACCTTGGCCTGCGCAGGTCGAGCATGTCTCCACACTGGCTCCAGGTTCTGCACCGATGCCGTCACAACGTTCGCAGTCTTCGGCAATCGGAACCGTGATGTCGATGTCCTTACCCGCGAAAGCTTCTTCGAGGGTGATATCCAACTCATAGCGAAGATCAGACCCGCGCTGCACGGTTTGCCGCTGACGACGGCCACCACCACCAAACATGTCTGCGAAACCGCCGCCGCCTGCACCGCCGCCAAAAATCTGGCTGAAAATATCGTTGAAATCTTGGAAGCCGCCCGCCCCACCTGCGCCGCCTTGTTCAAAGGCGGCGTGACCCATCCGGTCATAGGCCGCGCGTTTTTGATCATCCGAGAGGATACCGTAAGCTTCATTGAGTT
>CAYZGF010000072.1:3319-9885 GCA_964477595.1 uncultured Algimonas sp. | reverse complement strand
CGGCGCAACGGCGTCGGGCGCCGTATCATCTTTGCGAAGCCCCGTACTTTCCCCCTCACCCAAAGCGGCACGCACACGCGCCGTCAGCGTGCGGAATGTCATGCGCTCCAGAAAATCAAAGAGGACATCCACATCCGGGTCGGTCACGGCCAGATCTTCAATCGGGACTTCCAAATCAATATCGTTCTTCAGAGTCACAAGCTCTTTGGACAGCAGAGCCATCTCTTTATTCGCCATCATTTTTTCACGGCGACCCTTTTGCGGGATTTCGTGAGAGCGCTCGAGCAGTTCTTCCAGCGGGCCATATTCATTTAGCAGCAGCACGGCGGTCTTCACACCAATACCCGGCACACCCGGAATATTATCAACGCTGTCTCCGGCCAAAGCCTGCACATCGATGACGCGGTCCGGTTTGACGCCGAATTTTTCCTCGACCTCTTTAATACCGATGTCCTTATTCTTCATCGGGTCGCGCATGATGACGTTTTCTGTCACGAGCTGCATCAGGTCTTTGTCCGAACTGATAATGGTACAGCGCGCCCCCGCTTCATCCGCAATTCGGGCATATGTCGCGATAAGGTCATCCGCCTCGAAGCCCGTCATCTCGATCGACGGAGCACCAAACGCTATGGTTGCCTCTCGCGTGAGCGGAAATTGTGGCACCAAATCCTCGGGCGGTGCGCCGCGATTGGCTTTATAGAGGTCATATATGTCGTTTCGGAACGTATCGCCGGACGCATCGAAAATCACAGCGAAATGGGTCGGACGGTCCATATCATTTTGATTTTGCAGCAATTTGAACAGCATATTGCAGAAGCCAGCCACCGCGCCGACGGGCGTGCCGTCAGTCTTATTCGTCAGTGGCGGAAGGGCGTGGAAGGCCCTGAAAATATAGGCGGAACCGTCCACAAGGACGACGTGAGAGTTCTTATCAATCGGAGCAGTAGCAGACATATCGCAGCTTCTGCGCGTCCGACCCTGCAATTTCAATAGCGTCGCGGAGATTCTCGCCTATAATTGGGGAATGTATCAAGTCATTGACGAACATGATGAAGAGGAACTGGCCCAAGGACGGGTTGTCTCTGTGCTGCCCTTCATCATTGGCGCCATTCTGGCCGGCCTTGTCTTTTTCGGTGTCTGGTTGATGAGCCCCGGTCAGCAAATTGCCCCGGGACTAACGGTGGAGACTCCCGCTTCCCGCGCGGCTTATCTAAAAGCCTTGGCTGAACCCAATCCGGCTGTGAGACGTGCACGCCTGATGGATTATCAACGTGTCTATCCGGATACGGACCGTACAGACGCGGTCGCCGATCAGTTGGACGTGATCAACGCCGCTGAACTCACCGATTGGGCATCGCTGACCCAAGCGATTTACGATGAACGCGCACCATTGGAAGATCGGAGAACGGCTTTACAGAGCTATGAGACCCGTTGGAATGGTCGGTTGCTGGGCGGGCGCGGAGACGAGCTCGAGGAACTCCGCATTATTTTGGATGAAACAAAGGTCGCCGATACATTGCCAGACAGATCGATGGAACCCGGTGAAAGTCCCATCTCAGACTCTGTTCCTGCTGATGTTCTCGCCGGAGCGCCTCCGCAAATGGCAGTGCTTTTCCCGCTTGAGACCTCAACACCACCAACCACTATTGAGACACAAAACGACGTCGTTGTACAACCCAGCGTGCGCCGCAATGTCAGCCCGAATTACCCGCGCTCTGCCCGTCGTAGGAATATAGGAGCTGTCGTGACCGTGGCCATGAATATTGACGAACGCGGCCGCGTTGATTCCGTTGAAACGCTCACTGTGGAAACAGAACGCTATGCCAAGGATTTCCGGAAAGCCGCGGAACGGGCCGCGAAACGCACACGGTTCAATCCCAAAACGATCAATGGCAAAGCCGTGCCCGCAATGGGGGTCCGCAAACGTTATATTTTCCGGAGCAATTAAGGTCAGCCTAGATGACACAGCTTTTAAACGGTGGGCCGGTCGGCGTATTGATCACGGGCGGGACCTTAGACAAAGTCCATGACACGTCGTCCGAGAGTCTGGTGCTCGACGGTGACACCCGCGTACCGGATATTTTTGCGCAAGGTCGTGCAAAAATTTCCCGCTTCGAAACCCTCATGCAAATTGACAGCTTGGACATGACGGATATCCATCGTGCCAAAATATTAAAGGCGGTCCTTAAAGCCCCTGAAAAGCGACTCGTTATTACACACGGGACCGGAACAATGGAATTAACCGCCCAATCGCTGGACGGAAACGTTGGCGACAAAACGATTATCCTCACCGGGGCCATGCGACCTTGGACACTTGGGCGGTCTGACGGGAACTTTAACTTAGGCGGCGCTATAATTGCAGCGCGTCTTTTACCCGCCGGGGTTTACGGCGTCATGAATGGTCGTATTTTTGCAGCGCAGGATTTGCATAAGAACGTCAAGACTGGACGGTTTGATTAAGTCCCAGTCAAATTTCATCCGATAAGCGAACGTTTTAATTATCCAAAATATCAACGATCATGGGTTGAAGAATTTGTTCCAACTCACCGGAGGCCGTTGAAGGGCTTCTGCCAAAACCAATCGGTTCTTTCATGGCGAGAATGGCCCAATATCCATTTTCAAAATCAATCCACGGCAAAAACCCAAAAGCCCCCGGCGAGGAAATGATAGGACTTTCATCACAGGATGATGCATAAGGCACCAAGTCACATTCCTTCCAAAAGCCAAAACCATAATGCCAATCCACACCGGTATTTTCGATGGCAGGGAGCGTAAATGCGACGTCGGCGCCAGCGGTTCTATCAATCAAAAACCGATCCAAATCCTGAACTAAATGGCCTGCCAGCAGCGCGACCAAGACTTTGGAATAGGCCGTCGTCGAACTGTTCATGCCTCCGGAATAGCGTGGGTTATCGCCAAATTCTTCAAGGAAAAAGATATCAGCGCCTGTATTGGATGGATCCAGAACATTATTTCTAATGGTCGTTTTCAAATCTATCCCCGTGACTTCGCGCGCCATCAATGAGGCGATTTGCATATGTTCAGGCCCGTACGAAAAAGCCTGTCCGGGTATAGTGTCGACGCCGCCTTCATAGCTCTCATTCACACAGCCGAACAGCGTAAAGTCACCACTGCCTTGGCAGCCACCGCCCGTCGGTGGCGTGTTAAAACCTGACGTAAAGCTCAAAAGCTGTGACAGCGTGATCTCACTTCGCTGGTCGGACGGATCATTCGTCCAAAAGTCGATAAAGTCTTGAGGACGACTTGTCTCTGACAATTGTCCATTTTCCACAAGAGACCAGACGCCCAAACCCGTGATCAGCTTAGTCGCCGATGCGACATTGATGATATCATCAACTGAAAAATCACCCTTTTCATAAGTAAACAACGCGCCCGTCTCATCTCCGATCATGATCGCCATATTTGAGACCGAATGGCGATCAATCTCTGCTTGGATCATCGAAAAATCAAGCACCGGGTCAATCGCGACCGGCGGAGTCACAACAGGACTCGACGCCCCACCGCCACACGCCTGTAGTAATAGGGCGGAGACAAAACAGATATATTTCGAAAGATATGTCATAATTCTATCCTCATCCTACACACGGACAACAAAAGAAAATCCTTCGCAAACCGAAAAATAATTTGACTAACACTTGACCGGATTAATCGCTATCGTGGGTCTAAATCGAAATCTTGGAGCCACCCATGAAACCTATTTTCCGTACGACCCTTCTCTGTTTTGCCGCACCTCTCGCGCTGATGGCTTGTCAGCCTGAAGCCGTGTTGGCGCCGGCGTCATCTGATGCGGCGCTTGATCTCAATTATGAAAAGATCACGCTGGAGAATGGTTTGGAGGTTGTTTTCCATGTGGACCGCTCTGACCCCGTTGTCGCAATTAACTTGGCAGCCCATGTTGGCTCTGCGCGCGAGACTGAGGGCCGCACAGGCTTTGCGCATTTATTCGAACATCTGCTGTTTCTGGATTCAGAAAATCTCGGCTATGGCGGCTTGGACAGCATGAATACCCGCATTGGCGGCGAAGGCACAAATGGCTTCACGACAAATGACATGACGCAGTATTTTCAAGCCGTCCCCAAAGACGCGCTGGAAAAGGTCGTCTGGGCCGAAGCGGATAAGCTGGGTTGGTTCATTGAAACCGTTACCCAAAATGTCATCGATAATGAAAAACAAGTCGTCAAAAATGAGAAACGCCAGCGCGTAGATAACGCACCCTATGGTCATAATTGGTATGTTATTGGTAAGGCGCTTTATCCATCAGACCATCCCTATAATTGGCAAGTCATCGGGAGCTTGGAAGACCTCGATGCGGCGACCTTACAAGACACAAAAGATTTTTACGCGCGCTGGTATGTCCCGAATAATGTAACTGTCACAATTTCCGGTGATTTTGATGTTGCGGAAGCCAAAGCCTATGTCGAAAAATATTTTGGCGAAATTCCACGCGGCGAAGACATTGAACCCTATGGTGCGCGGCCCGGAAAGCTGGATGAAACGATCAAGCTGATCCATGAAGATAATTTCGCCACGGTCCCACGCCTAACACATGTCTGGCCCACCGTGGAGCAATATCATCCGGATAGCTACGCGCTGGAAATGCTGGCGAGCTACCTCACGGAAGGGAAAACGGCCCCCTTTAATGAAGTGCTTGTCGATGAAGAAAAGCTCTCCCCCGGGCTCGGCGCATTCTCCAACACGTCTGAAATTGCGGGCGAGTTTTACCTGATCGCGCCGTCAAATGCGGGAACGGATTTGGACGACCTCACACCTGCAATTGAGAAAGCCTTTACACGGTTTGAAGAAAACGGAATCCCGCAAAAAGACCTCGACCGGATTAAAACGAAAATCGAAGTCGATTTTTACGGTAATTTCAACAGCGCCCTTAACAAGGCCATCGCTTTATCAGAATATAATCTCTTCACCGACGATCCGGGGGCTTATAAAAAAGATTTGGCCGGATATCGGGGCGTCACGCGCGATGATATTATGCGTGTCTATGAGACCTATATAAAAGACAGGCCTTCTGTGATGACGAGTTTTGTTCCTAAAGGCGAACCGGCCCTGGGGGTAGAAGGCTCTGCAAAGGCTGATGTCGTTGAAGAAGTGATTGTTGAGGGCGAGGGCGCCGCCGTCGAATTTGATCCCGCCGCCCGCGTAATTGAAAATCCGACTCCGTCATCTTTTGACCGCACGGTCGAGCCACCATTTGGCGCAGCTTATGACCTTCCCTCCCCCACAGTCTGGCAAACGACATTTGGCAATGGCTTGAACGTTTTAGGTCTCGCCAGTGACGAAATTCCAGTGATTAATTTCTCGCTGAAATTAGATGCGGGCCGTTTGCGTAACAGCACGAACGCACCTGCCCTTGCGGGCATGACGGCGGATATGTTGTCCAAAGGTACAGCCAATAAAACAACGGCTGAATTGGAAGACGCCATTGGTGCGCTGGGCTCGACCATTAATGTG
This sequence comes from uncultured Algimonas sp., assembly GCA_964477595.1. Lineage (GTDB taxonomy): Bacteria > Pseudomonadota > Alphaproteobacteria > Caulobacterales > Maricaulaceae > Litorimonas. The sequence goes on along the minus strand of CAYZGF010000072.1, from coordinate 4,398 downwards.
TTTGCGGGTGACACGGGCGTATTCGTCTCCGGGACAACACTGTCGCGCAACTTTGATGAAACAATGGCGTTGGCACAGGAAATGTTATTCGAGCCGCGTTGGGATGCAGAGGAGTTTGACACGCTGAAAAACCAAGTTGCGCAGGCGATTACGCAAGCGCAGGGCAATCCAAATTCCATCGCGAGACGGGAACTCGCGGAATTGCGCTATCCCGCATCCTCGCCCCTCCACCATGTCGGCGGAACTGGGTATGGCAATGCAGATGCATTGGAAGGCGTCACCCTCGACGATCTAAAAGCCTTTCATGCAGCGCACTTCACATTGGACGGCGCGTCTTTGCGTTTGGCTGGTGATTATGAGGCGGATGTCGTGAAGTCTGTTTGGGACAAATCGGAGATAGGCTCTGATGTTGCTGCAAAATCTTCCGCCAGTTCTCCGTTGACATCCGTCGACGACGCGACTGTTTATTTCTATGACGTCCCGGGTGCGAAGCAATCTGTTCTGCGCCTCTCACGCCCGGCGCTCTCTGCGACTGATCCAGATTATCCTCTGGCAGAGGCCATCAACTTCCCACTTGGCGGCATTTATACCTCAAAGCTCAACACGCAATTGCGGGTCGAGAAGGGCTACACATACGGTATTCGTTCCAGCTTTAATGGCGGTAAAGACAATGGAACCTTTGCTGTCTCCTCTTCTGTGCGGTCCAATGTCACGAAAGAGTCGCTAGAGCTGATCCGAAACATTCTGGCCTCGCATGGTCCTGAAACGACAGAAGCTGAATTGGCAGAGTTGAAAGAGGCTTTGCTGCGCGGACAGGCTCTGAAAATGGAAACGCTGAATGATAAGCTCGGCATGTTGGGAGAGATCGATGCTTACGGATATGCACCCGATTTCCGTGCGCAAAATGCCAAAGCGATTGAAGCCATGACGCTGGAAGATTTCAAACGCATAGCCGCCGCGCATATTCGCCCGGATGCGATGCAATATCTGATTATCGGAGATGCGGAAACGCAAGCCGATGCGGTGGAGAGCTTGGGATTGCCTGTCAAAATGATTGAGTAATTTATGCCAAGGATTTC
>CAYZGF010000072.1:0-3219 GCA_964477595.1 uncultured Algimonas sp. | reverse complement strand
TACGGCCTTGTCATGCCATCCGCTTCTGTCAAACCGACGGCGGAAAAGCATATGCAAATCTGCCGCGATGCGGGGCCGAGCAAATGTCAAATTACAGGATCAAATTCGAATAATTATTCGGCGTCCGATATTCGTGCCAATCTCTCACTCCGCGCCGAGCCGGACTGGCTGCAAACATTTGTCACCGGATTGAAAGCGGATGTGGCCGAAGTTGACGGACGGATTGCGAGTGAAAATACATCAGTCGAAGATTTGACCCGCGCGATTTTAGATACGGACGCCAGATTAAAAGCGCAGACAACGCTCCGTACGCGTCTCGAAAATCTATTGGAAACGCGGGATGCAAAACTGCCTGACCTGTTGGCGCTGGAGCGCGAATTAGCGCGCGTTCAAGGCGAAATTGAAAGCGCGACGGCAAATCTGAAAGCCCTGCGCGCGCGGGTATCCATGTCCGTCGTCAATATTAATTATTCCAGTGAGAGTGTTGCCGTTAGTCCCAGCAGTTTTAACGGCATAAAAAATGCGCTTGAGGATTTCATGGAAAATCTGATGGATGGTTTGGCCGCCGTTGTCACATTCTTTGCGGTACTCCTGCCTTGGCTGATCTTCGTCATCATTCCCGGGCTGTTCACGCTGCGTTGGTTCTGGCGTCGTAGGAGAGCGGCTAAACCTAAAAAGGCCTAATCTTCTTGAGTATATTCCTTGTTGTTATCGGTCTCGCCCTCCTCGTTTTTGGGGGCGATATCCTTGTGCGCGGCGCTGTGGCGCTGGCCACGCGCTTGGGCATGTCAAAAGCGCTGATCGGGGTGACGCTTGTCGGGTTCGGGACATCCATGCCGGAATTTGTCGCGACCTTTGGCGCGGCGGCCAAAGGCGCACCTGACATCGCATTCGGGAATGTGCTCGGCAGCAATATATCCAATATCCTGATGATCCTCGGCGCGGCGACATTGATTGCGCCGATTATGACGCGCATGCACGGTTTGGCGCGGGACGCTATTTTCGTCGGCTTGGGATCGCTGGCCGCCCTATATTGGATATATGCAGGCGGCATATCGCAACTGGGCGGCGCAGTCCTTATTTTAGGGTTCATACTCTATATGGCGATGACAATCCGCGCGGATTTGAAAGCGGCGATTGATGATACGAGTATGGATGAGGTTGCAAAACCGATGTCTGTTCCGATGTCGTTACTCTTGGCAATTGGCGGAATTATCATGTTGATGGCGGGGGCAGAAAGTCTGATCCGCGGCGCCTCCTCTATCGCGCGCGGCTTTGGTGTGTCCGAAGCTATTATCGGAATCACGATTGTCGGCATCGGCACATCCCTGCCGGAAGCTATGGCGTCGATTATGGCAAGCCTGAAACGGGAAAACGATCTCGCTTTTGCCAATATCGTCGGCTCAAACATCTTTAACGGACTTGGTATTTTGGGTGTGACGGCTGTCATCCATCCCATGACATTCGGAACAGGCGGCTTTTCGATATGGGATGGCGTGATCCTCTGCGCTGCGACAGCCGTCATGTTTATCTTTGCCCTGACGCATAAGAAGATCATGCGGTGGGAGGGGGCGTTACTCCTCCTCGCCTATATCGTTTATCTTGGCTGGTTGATTGCGCGCGCTGTCGCTTAGCCAATATCTTTGATAGGCGCGGCCAATCACAATCAGGATGAGACCCAAGGCCACAAAAGACAGGGCCCGCAAGACGCCTTCCAATCCGGCCATATCGATCAGGAAGGCTTTCAGCACAGTCAGGATAATCACAATCCCTGACGCAATGCGCAGCGCCCGTTCCCGCCTGAACACGCCCAAGGCCAGCAAAGCTATTCCGAAAGCAAGCCACACCGCGCTGATCGTCCAAAGTTCCATATCGCCGAAATCCGCTGACCAGACATGGATAGTCTCACCATTATAGATGAATCGGATCATGGCCGTGACCCAAGACAGCGCCCCCGCCAATGCCAATCCACCCAGCACGTTAATATAGGTTTCCGGACGCTTCCCCCTTGCCCAGATGGCACATAGTCCCAGCAGAACTGTGGGAACCAGCAGGCCTGTCGTGAGGGAATTAAATAGAAGATTTCCGGTCACATCCTCGGACGATTTAAATAAGGGTGAAAATACGAAGAGAGACCCAATTCCGAAAGCTGCCAAAGTCGCATAGGAAATGATTTCGGCGATCTTAGACAGCACCAAATTTCCGGCAAAGCGTTTCGATAAGACTGCCAGTGTGAAGCAAAGACCAATGGAAACTTGCAAGCCCAGTTCAGCATGACCGAGACTATCCGCATAAACCTCGCCAGCATTTGACAGATGACGTATTTGGAAGACGGCAAAGAGGGCCAATCCTGCAAGGGCTGCGGCCTCAATAACGCCGTTGAGGAACCGTCCCAATTCGCCGTTCTCCTCGCGGCGATGCAGAACATAGGCAGTCGCGCCGAGGATCGCTGTCGGCAGCGCCAGATAAGCCCAAAGCGCATTGATGATAGGCCGCGCTGAAATCATCTCCGGATTCGGAAACTGATTGAGTAAGGCATGGGCAAAGACCAACCCCGCCAAACCCAATAAGACTAATCTCGCACCGGGCATTTGCACGCGCCAGACGACGAGTGCTGCCAATGCCGCGCCGAGGGAGAAAGCGAGAGATAAGGGTAAGTTCGAAAATGCCAAAACCGCGGCCAAAGCCCAACCGAGCCCTGCCCCGATGACCGGAACTGTGACAATCGTCTGATCCGCATTGCGCCTGCGAAGCCAAAGACTTGCGAGTGCAAATAAGCCAACAAAGCCGAGCGCCACGCTCGCATGGACCATATCGGCGGATGAGGCGTGATCATTGATGTCCAGAGCGGCCACACTAACCAATCCCAAACCAACGGCAAACGCTGCCCATTGCAAATTAAAGGGCCCTTTATCTGCATTACGGAATGACAAAAGGACAATGGCCACAATAAACACCATCAGAATGGCGACACGCATATCCAATTCGACCATGAATAATGCGCAAATGGCTAAGGTCCCTGCCGTCACCAGATGAGCAAATTGTTTTGGGAATATCCAGGATGCCGCAATTAGCGCGGCAATAGAAAACAGAGACAGCAAATAAGCCGAAATAGGAAGTCCGGCCTGGTAATCCTGTGCGGTACTGACCACAGTGATGACCAGTAGTGCCGCCAATGCACCCCAGAGGATCGCCAAAAGAGGCTGCAAATCCAAGCGC
>CAYZGF010000071.1:0-9911 GCA_964477595.1 uncultured Algimonas sp. | reverse complement strand
CAGAGCCTAGCAAATGGCGCAAGCCAAATGCGGGAGATCGGGTTAGCAGTCCGGTCTTTGGATTTTCTGTAAAACATCAATAGCGCTTCCTTCTGGTACTCCCATCAGGAAGACCACTCTGCGGACTTGTCCCGTCTTTAACGGGAAATCTGCTCAGTTGATTTTTCCCTCCGGGAAAATTCAATAATGCCGCACGCTCTGATCGTCGGTCGCACGATTTCTTGCGCTTATAAGACATTATTCATCTGCTCGACCTCGCAGCGTGACACCATGCGTCTGGCCCGTTAAGTGAGACATATTCGGTACAAGCTGTTTTCGAATGATGAAGGATCTGTTTTGGAAAGTGTTTTAATTACAGGTGGCTTGGGATTCATCGGCTCCGCGGTGGTTCGACATCTGATGACACATACGGATCGTCATATCGTTGTTTTTGACGCCATGACATATGCCGCGATGCCCGAAGCCGTCGCGGAATTTGAAGGTTCACCGCGTTACAATTTTAAACAGGGTAATATCTGTGACGGCGCTGCGTTTCAGAAAATATTGTCGGTCTATCAGCCGTCTATTGTGATGAATTTGGCGGCCGAGAGTCATGTAGATCGCTCTATTGATGGCCCGGCGCAATTTGTTCAAACCAATGTTGTGGGCACGGTTCAAGTTTTGGAGGCCTGCCGCGCTTATTATGAGGCTTTGGACTCAAGTGCGAAATCTGCGTTCCGGTTGCATCATATTTCTACCGATGAAGTTTTTGGTTCACTGGCACAGAATGATCCTGCCTTTACGGAAGATAGCCGATATGATCCGCGCTCGCCCTACTCTGCCTCGAAAGCAGCCTCTGACCATTTTGTCCGCGCGTGGGGGGAAACATTTGGGCTTCCAATCGTTTTGTCCAATTGCTCAAATAATTACGGGCCTTGGCAATTCCCTGAAAAACTGATCCCCCTTATGATTGCCAATGGTGTGGACCAAAACCCCCTGCCCGTTTACGGTGCAGGTGATAATGTTCGTGATTGGTTGCATGTTGAGGATCACGCGGAGGCCTTGTGGTATGTCGCCAGTCGTGGCGTGATTGGACAAAGCTACAATGTTGGCGGCGCGTCTGAGCGAACAAATTTAGAGGTTGTAAAAGCGATTTGCGTGGAATTGGATAAATTTTTTCCAGACCGTCCAGCGCATAGAAACCTGATTGAGTTCGTCAAAGACCGCCCCGGCCATGATTTCAGATATGCTGTTAATTTTGACCGGATTCAGACTGAATTAGGTTGGCGCCCACGTCATGATTTTGAATTAGGTTTAGCTGACACTGTTAAATGGTACTTGGATAATGAAGCCTGGTGGCGTGCAATCTTGGAGAAGACAAAAGGAACAAAACGCTTGGGGCTCGCCGGGTCTGAAGGCGTTATATAACCCTGTAATTGACATCTTCAGGTTTTGATTAGATTCCGAACATAGACCACATATTCACTTTGGCTATGTGGGTCGACGGTTGCGCGAAGCTCATCTTGGCTTAACCACCCTTTCATCAAACCAATTTCTTCCAGACAAGCAATTTTCAGCCCCTGCCTTTTTTCAATTGTCGCGACAAATTGTGATGCAGCGAGCAAGCTGTCATGCGTGCCGGAGTCTAACCAAGCGAAGCCACGCCCTAATAATTTAACCTGTAAATCGCCGTTTCCAAGATAGGAATTATTGACGGATGTAATCTCCAACTCGCCTCGCGCAGAAGGCTTAACCGCTTTAGCTATAGTCGAGACTCGGTTGTCATAGAAATAAAGACCTGTTGCAGCATAATCGCTTTTAGGTGCTTTCGGTTTCTCTTCTAAAGACAATACTGTGTGGTCTGCATCAAACTCGACCACACCATATCGTTCCGGGTCGCGGACTTGGTAAGCGAATATGACTGCCCCGCCCTCATCTTCAACTGTTTGACGAGCCTCCAGCAAGAGTGGCATAAAATTCTGACCGTAAAAAACATTGTCACCCAGAACCAAGGCGGCTGTGTCATCGCCGACAAAATCCTCTCCAATAATGAAGGCTTCTGCCAAACCATTGGGAGCGAGTTGCGCTTCATAACTTAGCTCCACGCCAAATCGGGATCCATCACCTAATAGACGCTTGAACTGGTCTTGATCCTCAGCCGTTGTGATGATCAGAATTTCACGAATTCCGGCGAGCATAAGGACCGATAACGGGTAATAAATCATAGGTTTGTCGTGAATGGGTAATAATTGCTTTGAAATTGCAATCGTGACGGGATGAAGCCGTGTTCCGGCGCCTCCCGCAAGAATAATACCCTTCATGATCAGATCTTTCTTATGCGACGAACAGCAAAGACACCCCAACTATCTGATATCACAGCGCAGAAGGCAATCACTCGCGTAGAATTCCCGAATTATTAGGACATTTCCGCTAGAACCCTGTCAAATTGTGGGAATGAAGCTATGACACGTCTACCGCGCGCTGAAATTGCGGCCAATACTTTGGATTTTGAGACCTTTCCGCTCGTCAAGCCGACGGGTTTTCGGGAATATGATGCGCGGTGGTGGTTTGGGCTTCCAAATGCGGAAAAACCATCTGAGTTGAACCTATACGGCGTTCAAGCCCTAGGTGAAGGTCTCGGCACGCTGATGTATGAACGCGGCGTTGATCCAAATATAGCGGTTGGGCATGATTTCCGGCATTATTCACTGGGCATCAAAATGGCGCTGATGACGGGGCTTATGAATGCAGGTGTGAATGTGCATGACATTGGGCTGGCGCTTTCACCTATGGCTTATTTCGCGCAGTTTCATCTGGACTGCGCAGGTGTGGCCATGGTCACGGCCAGCCATAATTCTAATGGGTGGACAGGTGTGAAGATGGGGATCGAAGCCCCCCTCACCTTCGGGCCCGATGAAATGGCGCGGTTGAAAGAGATCGTCTTGAAGGGCGAATCTAAACCCCGTGCGGGCGGGAGCTACCGCTATGTTGAAGGTGTCCGCGAGGCCTATATTGAGGATTTAACAAAAAATGTGCAGCTTTCCCGCCCGATCCGCATTGTTGCAGCCTGCGGAAATGGAACGGCGGGCGCATTTGCCGAAGAGGTTCTTACGCGTATCGGCGCGGATGTTGTGCCTGTCGAATGCGATCTGGATTGGAGCTTCCCCAATTATAACCCAAACCCCGAAAGTTTGGAGATGCTCCACGCCATGCGGGATGCATGTCTGGAGAACAAAGCCGAAGTCGCGCTTGGTTTTGATGGTGACGGGGACCGTTGCGGCGTCGTGGATAATGAGGGCGAAGAGATTTTCGCCGATAAAGTCGGCGTCATGCTCGCCCGCGATCTGTCGGCACAATATGAAAACGCGCAATTCGTCGTCGATGTGAAGTCGACGGGGCTCTATCACACTGACCCTGTCTTACAGGCGAATGGGGCAGAGACAGATTATTACAAAACCGGACATTCTTATATCAAACGTCGTGTTCATGATTTGAACGCTTTGGTTGGGTTTGAGAAATCCGGGCATTATTTTTTCAATGCCCCTATTGGGCGTGGTTATGATGACGGCCTTGTCTCCGCGATAGCCATTTTGCAAATGCTGGACCGCAATCCGGATAAGACGATGGCCGACCTCCGCGAAGCTTTGCCAAAGACATGGGGCAGCCCGACCATGAGCCCATTTTGCGCGGATGAAGAAAAATACGGCGTGATAGAGCGGATTATTGCCGAGGTGAAATCAGATGCAGACAAGGGGCTGAAAATTCTCGGCCAGTCCATCATTGATGTGAATACGGTCAATGGTGTTCGCCTGACGTTGGAAGACGGGACCTGGGGATTGATGCGCGCAAGTTCGAACACGCCCAATCTCGTTATCGTCGTTGAAAGCCCGACATCGGAAGAGAATATGATCGGCATGTTCCGCGAAATCGAACGCCGACTTGCCGCATATTCTGAAATCGGCGCCTTTGATCAGAAGATATAGGCGCGTTTCCTTCCCCGTGATATACTCCGCCCATTCATTCCTCGGATAGACCTTATGAAGCCTGTCAAAAAAGCCGTTCTACCTGTCGCCGGATTTGGCACGCGGGTCTTGCCTGCCACAAAAACTGTGCCGAAAGAGATGCTGACGGTCGTTGATCGCCCTGCCCTGCAATATGTTGTAGATGAGGCGATCGAAGCGGGAATTGAGCATTTCGTTTTCATCACAGCTCGCGGGAAAATTGCCATCGAAGACTATTTCGACAGCGCCTATGAGTTGGAAGACGCGCTACGACGCAAAGGCAAAACGGATAGCTATGACCGCCTGAAGGCCAAGCAACCGCGCGAAGGCACGATGAGCTTTGTGCGGCAGCAGGAGGCGAAAGGTTTAGGCCACGCTGTCTGGTGCGCACGCGACATTATCGGAGATGATCCTTTTGCTGTACTATTGCCGGACGTTTTAATTCAAACGGACACACGCTCTTGCCTTGCGCAAATGATGGAAGCCTATCATGAGGTCGGCGGGAATATCATTGCGGTCGATCCCGTGCCAAATGAGCGCGTATCGAGTTATGGTGTTATAAAGCCAAAAAATCCTGAAGCGGCTCAGCATAAATCCATTATTGCGATGGACGGCATGGTCGAAAAACCGGCACTGAAAGATGCGCCGTCAAATCTGAAAATTACGGGACGCTATATCTTACAGCCGGAATTGATGGGATTGTTGAAAGACCAGGCGGCTGGCGCGGGCGGGGAAATCCAACTCACGGACGCCATGGCCCGCCTGATGCAGACTCAGGATTTCCATGCGCTCGTTTATGAAGGGCAGGATTATGATTGCGGGTCGAAACTCGGTTATTTTGAGGCCGTCATGGCCTTTGCGCAGACCCATCCGGATATTGGCCAGGCCGCACGTGAGCTTATCCTAAAATCGGCGAAATCCGTGTAATGGATGCCTTGGCCCATAGCGCAGCCCGTCTGCGCCAATGGTGTATTGAAAAAGCCCTCCCCATTTGGGCAGAGCGCGCACAAAGGCCTGACGGGAGTTGGGTTGAGCATCTAAATCTGGATGGAACGGCAGATATAGCTGCGGAACGCCGCTGGCGGGTATTAGCGCGCCAGGTCTATGTCTATGCAAAAGCCACCTCTCTCGGATGGTTTGACGGGGAAGATATCGCTGTAAGAACATACAAAGCGATGACAGCGACGGGCTATGTTCACCGTGTTGGCGCAGATGGCACAATTACCAATGATATGCGCGATCTCTATGACCATGCTTTTTATTTGTTAGCCGCCAGCAGTCTTTACGGCCTCACCAAAGAGCGACAATATTTACTGGATGCGGAAGCGCTTTTGGGTTGGATCAGCACGGCCCTCCCTCACCCCAAGGGTGGATGGCAAGAATCAGATCAAGTCGGTGATTTGGCGGAACGTCGGCAAAATCCGCATATGCATTTATTGGAAGCCAGCTTGTTTCTCTACGGACTCACTAAAGACTCTGCGCATCTTCGCTACGCGAAAGACGTCTGTAAACTGTTCCAACGGAGTTTTTTCGATGCCGGTCGAATAAGTGAATTTTTCACTTCGGATTGGGTATTGCTACAAGGGCCCAAAGGGCAAACCGCAGAGCCCGGACACGCCGTCGAGTGGGTTTGGCTGTTGGGGCAATATAACAAGGCAACGGGTCAGAATGTTCAAGACTATCAGACATCGCTTTATAGCACAGCGCTGAGCGAGCGGGGCTGGTTCCTCAATGATGAGGAGGACAAATCAGGACATATCCGCCGCGAAACAAAACGTCTTTGGGTGCAAACTGAAGTCATCAAAGCCCATTTGGCTATGGCTGAAATCGGGGTTCCCGGTGCGCGGGATATGGCTGCGGCCACAATTGATGCGCTGTTTCCAACCTACTTAACGCCGGAAGGTCTCTGGAACGATCAAATCAATGCTTGCGATACCAATATCGCACAAACTATTCCCGTCAGTACATTTTATCATATATTGTGCATGGCTGCAGAGAGCGAGCGGATCGCAACTTTATGAACTTAGCGGAATTCGAGCCGTTCTTTGGACGCAAAGAAAAGTGAGGCGACTTCGGGGTCTTCGGTGGAAGCGTCAGGGGCGAGCGCCAAAATCTTAGCAATCGTGTCTTTGCGTTGTCCCAGTGCGATTTCGAAATCCCGTTCAATCCGGTCCCATGTCCCGCTCAGCTTTAAATGCCGCATGAGTGTCTGATAAATATCGACCCGCCCCATCAGGAAATAGCTCTCATAAAGGATTTTGCTGGCAATTTTCTGATGTATGTCTCCATAGGCTAACTGTTCGAGCATTGTGTCAATGGGTTTGACGATGAAGTCCAACTCTTCACGAATATGCGGTGTCATGAGGTAGATTTTCTTCGTTGTCAGGAGTTGGCTCTCAATCCGTTCAATTTTATCGGGCGGTGCGCCCCGATTGGCCACGATCACGATATCAATATCTGATCCGTTGACTTGGACACCAAGCTGGGAATGTGTTCGCTGTGTTTCATGGGCAAGGTAATACGCGATATCTCCGGATAGGAAGACAACACAATGCTCGTAGAGAACCTCTTGCAGGTCTTCATCCAACTGTAAGAGAGCCTCTCTGGCCCAACTCAACTTTTCAAGACTCACGGTTCTGAATTGGTTTGCAAGCATTGTTCCCGCTTCAACGATTTCAACCATTTGGTCTGTCAAATAGACAAGGCTGAATGTCAGAAAATCACGTAAAATAGAGGGGGAAAGACGCAGTTGATTGCCGCGCAGAATATCGTAGCGAAGATAGTAGCGGGCACAATTACTGACACGTATTTGACCGGACCCATAACAGGCCCGCCATATGGCAATGTCACTAATATGAGGCAGTTTTTCACAGAGGACGCCACCCGTGCACGGCCCGCCCTCCCGTAGAATCTTCTCTATCTCTGCCTCAATATTCATAAAGGCTCTCTAACTTCTAAAAATCGTTATCACCAGAGTGCAGCGGAGTAACAAGAAACTGACTTATTTTGAGCCATTTAGGAGTCTTTTGGTTTTTGCCCCAACCCTTCGGATAAAACTTCGCTTTGCAACGGAATTATCATTCGGCCAATTTCCGGTATTTGCCTGATAACGTAACGCCCTATCAACGGCTTGAGACTGTTCCGATCGAATTTCTTCTACAGTCCAAGTCGACTCATCATTCAAAATGATCTTTAGCTGATTTTCAAATCTCCCAATTTTGAAAGACACAGGCTCTTCTACTTCTTGCCATGACACTAGAATGGTGTCTTTGTCCTCTTCTGCCAATCTCAGCCCGGTTATATCACTATCCGGCGCGGCATAGCGAATAAGTGTTGCGATTAGAGTCTCAGGCTGCGGTTTGCTTGGTTCTATTGAAAGCGCTGCGGCCGGTGTGAAGCTATCTGGTGCAAGTGATGTCCACCCTTGAAAACGAGGCGTTTCCGCGCCGTGATAAAGTTCGGTCGAGAGCGGGACTGAGGCTGTGGTCAGGACGGATAAAGACTTTTCAGTTCGCCCTATAGCTGATGCCACTTTTTGAACATGCCTATTTACTTTTTTATCTTTGGACAGTTGTGTCTCTACCCAATCGGTTTGAAATTGGCCGGTAAAGCCTGAATCAGATCGTGATAATTTCCAACTCGGGAAAAACTGCAGCCATTGGGTGAAACGCCGTGGCCTCCCTTTCAGATCTGACAGCCGATCCAATATCAAAAGTGTCTCGCCCGGCAAACTTAGTACAATGCGGTTATGGTGGACGTGGCTTGACCTGACCCGGTCAGCTTCAAAAACAGACCAACCTGTTTCGTGTCGATTGGCTGCAATTATTGCAGATCCATATTGTAAACGCGCATGACGGTTTTCGGTCTGCCCATCAATTTCGACAGTGTTATGTGCATGAGTGCTCTCGACAAAAATACGTTTTGGATCTGAATAATAAAACCCTCTTGATCGAAGGTCGGACCCAATATCTGTCTTGCCGGAATACCCATAATATCCCGGATCAGTCAGTATCGGAATATCATCTTCTGCCCAAAATACACTCATATCATCCCGCGTCTTATGGACTGACCCGTGATAGGATGACGTCATAGCGAAATAATGGCGGCTGTCGTTAGTGCGAATTTTATGAATTGCGAGACCTGCATCCAACGCCGGTAAAAACTGGTTGATGGATTGGTCTTGCCTATCTGGTAGGATATTTCGAAGCTCTGGTCGTAATTGTTTGAGGGCGTCCTCTGGTAATCTTAAACGATCAGATGCCGTAGCAAAACGGCTATCGCCGACGGGCAACATCAACCCATTCGGTAAGAACATAGCCGCCTTCGCAAATTGCAAACGATCAAACATATCCATGACCGTTTTCTCGGCCGGACGATTTGCGTCTAACCAAGGCGTTAGAGCCGCGACAGACATGAAGAGGAAACTGTGATAAAGTGGTGAGTGTTCTCTATGTACGCCGGAAGGGGAAATTGTATTTTCTATGTAATGTGTAATGCGAGATATAGCGATGTCGCGATATTCATTTGCGTCCGGAATCACTGACTGCGCTTGCGTGACAAGACTCAGAAAGCCTGCGGATTGATAAAATCCATGATTGGAATGCGACATCCATAAATCAGGTGATCGTAAATAGTCTAAATGCGTGGAGGTTATATCCGCTAAGCATGTGAGGCCTTCTTCTGAAAACCCGGCTTCACAGCCTGACTTTGTCCATAAATATCCAAGTACAGCCGCGCGGAGGCCCACAGCCATATCATACCAAGCGAATATGTTCTCTTTGGTTTTGCCTGTTGGGTCCTCAGGATCAAATGGATGCTTTTCATGCCAATCCTGAACCGCGAGCAAAATCCTACGCGCAGTCTTTATCTCGGCTTCCGAAGAGATTTTATGCGCCTTTAGGATGAGATCGGAAAATCCTAGCCAAGCATTGAGTTGATAGCGACGAGAGCGGGATGTGTCCGCCTCCCCTAGCCAATTGATTTGAAGTTTTCCTTGATCCTCAGCCAATATGAAAGGGACAATTTGGTCAAATCCACCCTTAGCAGACCCCAAATCCACGAAAGGGCCACGAGGGTCAAATGAACAAAACCTGTTCTTAAGAACTGGTATATGTGGCTGTGAAGAGACCGAAGACATTGCGCGCAGTGTTCCATTCAGAATATAAGTTGATAAACACTACATATTCATGACGTATTTAAAAGTTGGATTAAAGCAAGAATGGGCTTGTTGTTATCATCATCCTGCTGTTACCATAGTCAAAGCCAAAGTTATCTGAGCTGACCACCCATAACAGCAGCATTGCATTTATACATGTCCTCTCAGTCATCCACATCACCTTCTATATTACCTTCCGGTAGTGACCTACCAACATATGACTCCGATATTTCTGCTTTAGGCGGTTGGTGGGCTGACCTATCTGCTGCCGTAAAGTTAACTCCGGTATGGATGCGATTGTCATTGATGGATGTGAGCAGTCAGCACAGACGGTTTTTCTTGGGCGCTACTTGGGTAACGCTTGGCATGGCCATTTTCGTCTTTGCGCTAGGTTATGTCTACAGCTACCTTAGAACTGATGACTATAGTGTATTCACGCCTTATCTAGCGGCGGGAATGGTTGGTTGGACTTTCATGAGTTCAGCTATCGTCCAAGGCTTGACGGTTTTTGCAGGACGTGCTCGATTTATCGAGAACGTCCAACTTCCTTTTCATTATTATGTCTTCAAAACGCTCTCTGAGATATCAATTACGGCTGCAATGACTATTCCGGTTTTTGGACTTTGTATGGTCCTATTCGACATTAGGCCTGGCTGGACAATTTTATGGGCGCTGCCAGGCCTTTTGATTTATATGGTTACAGCTTTTGGCGTCCTGATTGTTATGGGTGTTACGAACCTTAAAATTAGGGATATCCAGACGCCGCTATCAAATTT
>CAYZGF010000070.1:0-9930 GCA_964477595.1 uncultured Algimonas sp. | reverse complement strand
TATCATAAGCGGGCGGCTCATGTGTTTCGTCCGGTTTGAAAGACGGCTCCGCCGCTCCCAAAGTCGCAACCGCGTCCCGCGCCATTTGCAGGGCATGGGCATCATTTGCGGCCAGATGATCGACGACGCCGGACGTTCGCGCGTGCAAGGCCCCGCCGCCTAGGCTTTCCGCGTCAATATCTTCGCCCGTCGCAGATTTCACGAGAGGTGGCCCCGCGAGGAAAATTGTGCCTTGGTCTGCAACAATAATACTCTCATCTGCCATGGCGGGGACATAGGCGCCGCCCGCTGTACAGCTGCCCATGACCACGGCGATCTGTGCGATGCCTTGTGCGCTCATATTGGCCTGATTGTAAAAAGCGCGGCCAAAGTCTTCTTTGCCCGGAAAAATCTCGGCTTGATTGGGGAGGTTCCCGCCGCCGCTATCGACCAAGTAAATACAAGGCAGGCGGTTTTCCTGCGCAATTTCCTGCGCCCGTGCCTGTTTTTCACAGGTCATGGGATAATAGGTCCCGCCTTTGACCGTTGCGTCATTGCAGATGATCATGACTTCGCGGCCCGACACGCGACCAATGCCCGTGATCAATCCAGCGCTCGGCACTTGATCCTCATACATGCCATAAGCGGCCATTTGCGATAGCTCTAAAAAAGGTGTTCCGGGATCAAGCAAGCGTTCCACCCGCTCACGCGGCAGTAGTTTGCCGCGTGACAGATGGCGTTCGCGCGCGCGTTCTGACCCGCCAAGCGCAATCTTGGCGACTTTCTCACGGAGATCCGTGACGAGTGCTTCCATAGCCTCACGATTGGCACGAAATTCGGCGCTGTCCGGATTAATTTTCGACTGTAATTTCGGCAAAATTAAAGGCCCCAATGTTTGGCATTTTTGGGGAAACTATGTTGTCTGAAGCGCAAAGTCTATGCAAGCGCATCCAAGGTTTGCGCGCCCTGCGCAATTCAGTGCTGTTATTTGCCCCGCAATTGACTATCTATTCGTTATGAGCCGTTCTTCCGTCAAAACCCCAGCCGATCAATCCCTTATCCGCGAAAGTGGATATGAAGGGCGCGGATTGGACTTTTTCCAAGACGAAGCCCCTGACGCCGGAAGTGCGACAGAAGTTGCACCCGGTGTATTTTGGCTTCGCTTTCCGCTGCCGATGCGGGGCCTAAATCATATTAATTTATGGGCGCTGCGCGACGGCGATGGTTGGGTCATTGTCGATACGGGCATTGCGGATAAGGTCAGTAAAGACATCTGGAACACCCATTTTGACAGGCTCTTGGGCGGCCGTCCGGTGAACCGGGTGATTTGCACCCACCTGCACCCTGATCATACGGGTTTGGCGGGCTGGCTTTGCCGTAAATTCGGCGCGCCGCTTCTCATGACGCGCGGTGAGTATTTCCTGTGCCGTCTCATGGCGGCGGATACGGGAAAGGTCGCCCCGAAAGAGGGTATCCGTTTTTACCAAAAATGCGGATTTACGGATACGCAGATCGAACTTTACAAAGCGCGTTTTGGGGGCTTCGGTAAAGCGATTGTGCCCCTGCCGCAAAGCTATGATCGTTTGACGGATGGAGAGTTGGGCCAAATTGGCGGGCGCGAATGGCGTGTTGTGATCGGGTCCGGCCATTCGCCTGAACATGCCTGTCTCTATTGTCCGGAATTAAATCTTGCCCTGACCGGGGATCAGCTGCTGCCGAATATCAGCTCTAATGTTTCGGTTTGGCCGACGGAACCGGAAGGCAATCCATTGGAAGATTGGATTCAATCCTGCCACAAATTAAGGGACGAGTTTCCGGAAGATATATTGATTTGCCCCGCACATGGCATCCCATTTCGCGGCGCGCATAAGCGTCTGTCAAAATTGATCGAACATCATGAAAAGGCGCTGAACAGACTCGCGGAACATTGCCGCAAACCACGTCTGGCGACAGAGGTTTATTCGGTGTTGTTTAGACGGGAAATTAATGACGGGAACCGGATTATGGCGGTTGGCGAATCCGTAGCACATTTGAATTGTCTGAAAGCGCGTGGTGTCGTTAGTCGCCGCCTGAATGACCGGGGACAATTTACCTATAAAACACGGACCAGTTGGACGGCTTAACCGATTATGTTGAACAGCCCGATGCTTAACAGGGTCAGGCCGACCAAGCCCAAGCCGATCATGCCGTAATAATAAAAAGCCCGCTTGGCGCGCCCGATAACACAAAGCTCTTCGGCCGGCATTCCGGATTTTAACAGGTAACTATCAATCAAATTTGTCATGGTTTTCATCCTTGTTGGGAACTGTATATATGAATATAGACTGAATGGTCAATAAGTATGGTTTCACGAGTTTGTGAGCGCCGATTTCCCATCGGTATGAGAGGTCCTTTAAACTCTCTCCTCAATTTGAATGGATAGTTTGATGTTAAATATCAGGCTTTTTCAGTCGCTTATGAAAAAATCAAAGAGAATGATCCTCAGTTTGCTATTTCGGAGGCATATTTAACTCGTTCTTTCGGACATGGGACAGGGGAGAGTCGACCTTTCCACCGGTGCTGAAGGACGGTGTGTCTAGGCGCGTTTCGTAGCGAAAATGTGTCGGGGCCCAGCCGCGAGTGCCTGACGGGCTGGAACGCCCGCAGTTCAGTAAGGCCGCCGTTGGTAACGCACCGCCGCAGGGATGTGCATTTTGCGAAAGCGAGATGCACAATGCGGGTGAGGTTGACGCCTTTGCCCGTTTGTCTCTTCGTAAAACACTAAATCAGTCATCCCTTTGGTTTTCCATCGGGGAGACATCCCTGCGGGCCGTCCCGCTTCGTTGAAAACATGTTTTCAACACATCGGCAGTCCTATGTTGAAACGCCTGTTTCAACGAAAATGGGCTGTGAGCCTGAAGCTATGCCTGTTTCTCGCGCGCAATATATTTATCGACAATCCGTCCCAGCACAGTCATCGGAACAGCCCCGCCGAGCACCACGGCATCATTAAAGCGGCGGAAATCATATTTGGCTCCGAGTTCGGCTTTGGCCTTGTCGCGCAGGCGATTAATCTCGACCAGCCCGACCATATATCCGCAGGCTTGTCCCGGCCACGCGCAATAGCGGTCAATCTCGCCGCGCACGGCCTCCGGGTTTGATCCGTTATTTTCAACAAACCATTCATTGGCTTGTTGGCGTGTCCAGCGCTTGGCATGCAGGCCTGTATCCACAACCAGGCGGCAAGCGCGGAAGCCCAGTGATTGTAAATACCCCAAACGACCCGCTGCATCATTTTCATAAACGCCCAGCTCTGCCGCGATTTGCTGCGCATAAAGTGCCCAGCCTTCGGAATAGGCATTAAAGGCCAGCATGGACCGGATCAGCGATTGTTTGAATGTATATTCGCCCTGCCAAACATGACCCGGAATCGCTTCGTGATAGGTCAAATCCGCCAGATCAAATTTCGTATGCAAATCCGTACTGCGTAAATTAATCCAGAAATGTCCGGGCTTTGTCCCGTCAACGGATCCCGCACCGCCATAAGCACCCGGCGCGCCCGCTTCCACAGACGGATCAATACGTGTCACTTCCAAAAACCCCGGAACCAGCGTTTCAAAGGCTTGCGGCATGCGGCCGCGAATATCTTCCACGACGGCCTCAATAAAGGCCATGATCTCGGCGCGGCCCTTATCGCCCGGCGCGAATTGATAGCGTGGATCTTCGGCCAGTTGCGACATACGCTGTCCCACGCCGCCGTCTGTATAGCCAAGATCGCGGAGGATCGGATCCATTTCTGCATGGAGTTTGGCCAGCTCATCCAACCCCATTTGATGAACTTCATCTGCGCTCATATTCGTCGTCGTACCCGCGCCTAACGCCCAATTATAATAGGCGTCCCCATCCGGACGCGCCCAAACACCGGCCTCCGGTTTGGCTTGTGGACCCAGCGCATTTAACGCCGCAATTTGGCGATCCATGGCCGGTCCGATTTCGTCAGTCGCAATCCGGATCGCCTCTGCGTCAAAATTTCCATGTGGCGCGGCACGGGATGTCAAAGATTTGACAATGCTCCAACTTTCAGGGGACTGACCACGCGCCGTTTGTAATTGGTTGAGCGTTTTTGCCAGCAAGAAATCGGGCAAGATCATACCGCGCTCGCCATCTTTACGAATGCGGTCCGTCTCGCCGTCCAATTGCCCTGCATAGGCGCTCATCCGGGACAGGTAATCTTCCGCGGCACCTGCTGAATCAATCGCATGGGACGCATCCAAAAAGCTCGGGATTTCAATGAAAGCGCCGGTGTTTTGCGCGACGACATAAGGACTGTTTCGATAGGAAAGATTGGAATTTAGCAGCGCCATATCGCCATAGGGGAAATCAAACCCATCCGCGCTGCGGTCAAATGTGGCGGCCACAACATCCACGTCCAGACCTAAATCTGGATCAATTCTATTTGTATTAATTGCATTCAATTCCGCTGAAATTTCGCGTGTTTCTTGGGCGATCTTGGCTTGTCCTTCGGGCGTTCTGTCCGTCAGCCTTGCACGAAGCCCGGCATAGTCACCTTTATCTATGCCCATTGACGACGCCGTTTCCGGATAAGCATTCAGCATAAAATCCTTCGCCTTTTCCAAAACCGACCGAGCGGCTTCATTGGCTGAGCTGGCAGGTTCTGGTGTGACGCTCGAATTTGAGCATCCGATCAGCCCCAATGCGCCCAGCGCAGACGCGGATTGGAGAAGGTGACGACGGGATAAGGACATGAACATGACTCCTGAATTATGAGATAAGAGTGCGTCGAAACGGAAAGAGAGGCAATGGTTTCTCTGATGAATTATGAGGCGTTGGGTTTGAAAAGATGACGGGAGGCTGACCGTTTCATTACAAAAAAGCCGTTATCCAATCTGTAATTTGTTTGGAATGGCGACGAGCCATATGGCCCGCCCATTGTTTAAAATGCTATCGGGCTCACCATGACACGTCTTCTTTCGCGCACACCGTCTGCGCCAACAATTTTACTCATTGCTCTCGGTCTCACCCTGTCAGCCTGCGCGACAAAACCGGACCGCGACCGTCCGCCCCGCGGTGAAGATCGTCCCGACCGTTCCATACGAAGCTCGGGGACATTTCTTCAACCCGCGGCCCTTCTTCTCTCCGATATGGATGTGAACCAAGACAGGGTAACCACGCGGGTAGAAATGCAATCGGGGATTCAATCGGAATGGGAGAGCTTTGAACGCAACCCCAGCGCCACGACATTTGCAAATTGGAGTCGACAGACATTGGGTTCAATTGACGCCAACCCAACATTTATGAGCTTTGATCGTGATTTTAATGGTGTGATCACAGAGGATGAATTTGCGACCGAAATTGAAACTCTATTTACGCGGCTTGATAAGAATGGTGACGACGAAGTTGATCGATCTGAAATGATCATCGCCTTCCAAGCGCCAGCTGGTCGCGCGCAAAGAGGCGGGGATAGACAGCAGCAACGTGGACAGCGCGGACAAGGGGGACGCGGTGGCGGGCGGCCTTCACGCTAGGTCTTTGGTCATAAAAAAACCCGCCTCCTTGGAAGCGGGTTTTCAATAGGTTGGACTAAGCTTACGCGGCCTCAGTTGAGCGGCGCAGTGTCATATTGACCAAGCGCTGCCAGTTACCGAGGCTCACCAAATGCGCATATGCGACGGCCAGATATCCGTTCTTTGACATCTCGGCCAGTTTCGCATCGGGAAGGGCTTTTAGCTTCTCTTCAGACACAGCAAAGTAATCTGCGATTTTTTGACGAGGCGCAGGCGTTCCGTCCGCATTATTGCCTTGGAAGTTCATTTCTTTCGGCTCGAAAAGATCAAGCGCTTTAAACTCATCAACCATTTTCTGAGTGGCCTGACGATCACGCTCAAAGCTCTGCAAGAACTGGAAAGCTTCTTTCGTGAACTGAGACGTGTCGTCATTATCGAAGAACATTTGCTCAGGCTTTTTATTTGTAACGCATTCGGCTTTTTCATCAACGCAGACAACGAAACGGTCATTGGCATTATCGCCTGCCAAGACGAATGGATAACGACGGGCAAAAGCGGGCATGTAGAAATCGACTTCAAATTTGCCTTCAGTCACAAACAGGTTCTCACCTGTGCGAATACCCATAACGGCCAGCGGTGTGCGCTCTTCACCTGCGAAAATGATCGGCATAGACGCTGCAGCGGCTCCAAATTCAGGCGCCGTCAGGGGTAGGAAATGCTGACCCGCCATGAACTGAAATGGCTTTTCGACCTGTTTCACGCCGAACTTGGCATGCTTGTCCTTGGTCAGCGGGACAGGTTGCTCGTAAAACATCACATTACCGGTCACTGTCGGTGCGTTGGCATCTTGTTCTTTGGCCATGATTTTCCCCATCTTTACGGACCCACGCCCGTATCTTGAAAACTAAGCCGCGCCCATAGCGGACTGAACCGCCTTCATCAACACCGTATTGCTGTTGGACCCATCGCCTCTGTTGACCTATAGACCCTCACATGAGCACGACACATCACCATGATTATCCTGAGCTAAGCCTGGCTGAGCGCATCGCGCAGGCCCGGACTATTGTTGAGGGTGCGAATGAGCGTTTCACCCCACTTCGCGCCCATGTGCTGGAGCTAATCATTGAGGACGGAAAAGCTGTTAAAGCTTACGACCTATTGGCCCGCTTGAGCCCCGAAGTGGGCAGTCCCAAACCGCCGACGGTTTACCGTGCGTTGGAATTTCTCTCGCGCCACGGCCTCATCCACCGTGTTGAAGCGCTCAACGCATTCATTGCCTGTGACCATAATCATGTTCACGATCACGCCCATGATCACGGTGACGGGACTCATCGTCATTTAGCCGAATTTTTTGTCTGCGAAACATGTCATGATGTTGAAGAACGTCACGCCCATGATCACGCGGAGTGCAAACCCGATGGCTTTGCCATTACGCGGTCTGTGGTGGAACATTACGGCATTTGCGCCAGCTGCGCGGCCTAAGTTTTGCAAAACGACTTTCTGAAGGATTTTACCCTAACCTGGGCGGGTGAATGCTCAGCTTGGGAATGTGACGAATTGGGGCATATGAATATGCGTCATTACGTTCACAAAACGGATGAAGCGAGGCGGGGTCTGATTATCCGTCTCGGCCTGCCGCGGGCTTTCCATCCGGGTGTTGCCAGTACGGTACGTTGCCGGGATCTCCACATCAAATATCAAGGCGAAGCGCGGCCCGGAAACCCTTTGCGCATTGACTCAGCTGTCATCGAATTAGGGGAATCGACTGCACGGCTTTGCCATATCATGACGCACCGCGATGGGCGGATCGCGGCGACGATTGTTGAAACTGTCGAGCATGTTTATCTGCCTGATGATAGAATTTTTCCGTGGCCAAAACGCGTATGTGATGCGGCCCCGAACTTTACAGCGGACCTGCCGGTCCCGGCCAAAGCACGGAATGTGAACGGGACGGATGCCTTTCAAGGGATGAATTTATCCGCACTTGAAACAGCGGGTGCTCGACAAATTGGAGCAGGCGTTTTCGGGGCTTCGGAACTCGACATTACGAACCGGGTCACGATGGGAAGTTTTTTTGGACGCACGACGTCCACAATAGCCTGGTTTCGCGAAGGTTGGCCTGAGTTTGAAGACCCTGCTTATCAAGCGGGCGGTATGAGCGCTGCGCTACTGGAAATGCGGGCGGTCATTCACCGTTATCCGGGACGAGGCGATGCTTATGTTTATCTTCCCGCAATGACGGGCGCGAATAGTTACACGCGGGAATTTGTGCATAATATCGTCGATCCCGTGAGCGGACAGAGCTGGATTTCCATGCAGGCGAGCGGATGTAAGTTTAATCTCAAGACCCGCAAATTGGTGAAAGCGACTGAAGCGGATTTGGAGCTTTTGGGACAAGGCATGGTGAAGGGCGTAACGGCATGAAAAATGTGAAGCTTGCGGAAGCCTTGTTCCAAGCTTTTATGGATGGTGATGATGAGGCCGTTCGAAATTTGTGTGCGCCGGATTTAAAAGCAATCCAGAATGGCGGAGCGCCAATGGATTTGACGACACTCTTAGGATTTTCTGCTGCGGTGAAATCTGTTGTGTCAAATTTCCGATATGAAAATCCAATCCGGTCCGAGACATCAAATGGATTTGTCGAGGAACATGAGGTGTGCGGGACATTACCCGACAACACGTCTTTACGATTTTCTGCCTGCGTTGTCGGCACTGTGAATGACAGTAAGATCACGCAATTACGCGAATATTTTGACAGCGCCGCCGTCGCTGATTTAGCCGCCCATCTGGGTCAAAGCTGATCGACCCTGGACAAAACATCTCTTAAAATTTGGGTCGTGAGGTCCGTTTGAATAAATGGAAAAAGGTGACCAAGTTTTGGATCAAATTCGATTTTGATTTTTGGCTGTGCCTTTTGAACGGCCCGACGGGTGCCTTCGGTAGAGACAGGCGGTCGACCACCCGCATAAATAATCTTGGAATTATCCGGCAGGGCACGGGCGGCTTTAAATAAATTATGCCATTGTGCGACGAAGATTGTTTGTTCCCATTTCGGATCACAGGCCAATTCCCATTGCCCCTCTTCGCGTTCGACCAACCCGCCTTTAATATAATCGCGCAATACCTCATCTGACATGCCTTTAAACGCGCCGCGACCCTGCCAGCGGGAAAACGCGGCCTCCGGGCTTTCAAAAACGGATTTTCGGCGTCCGGCATTGCGCGCAATCGGGACGCGCTTTTTCATGTAAGCCCGCCCACCCGGCAGGTTCGAGGTCAGTCGGAACAAGAACGGGACAGACACAGGATCAAATCCGACATAGCCCGAAATACGGTCCTTCAAAAATGGCGCAGCCAATATAGCGGAGACGGCGCCAAAACTATGTCCGGCTAAAACGACGGGATCATCGGTCAAATCAGGTAAATGACGCTCAAAAAACTCTACGCAATCATCGCGGAAAATATGCCAGTTGGGTATATTTACATCTTGCGGCATGTCCCGGCTTTGCCCGTGTCCGCGCATATCAAAGGCGACACTATGTACGCCCAGCGGCTCCAGGACAGATCGATAAGATTGCGCATTAAATCCATTGGCGTGGAGAAGGACCAATCGGACAGGCTCGGACATGTCGCCATAATGTAAGGTGGAAAGCTCTCCATCACGCAATGGGTAAGTGCGGCGTTCCATTAGGCAAAAGCCTTAAAATCACTATATTCCTGAAAAAGTTGGTCGACGTTTCTGACTGTCAAGCGGCCGCCATCTCCAGCGCCCGTATCCAGAAAAAATCTATTTCCAATGCGGCGGGGTTGGGGAATGGGTGTATGTCCATGAACTGTGAGATCAACGCCATCTACAACACCCAAGTTAACGTCGCCGCGCAAGACCTTTCTTCCCCACATCATTTGTTGATAGCAATCGGTATCGTTTACCATTGTGTTCCAATCCAGACCGGATGTTTCCGCATGACAAATCCCGACTTTAAAGTTCCTACAGTCCAAGGTAATTGCGATCGGTAAGTCGTCTAATCGATCTGCCCATGTGCGTGTTTCCTCTTCGCTTATTCCATTCAGCCACTGTCCATAATTACGACGCCAGCTCGGAAAAGAGGCATGATTGATACAATCAATCATCATTTGTTCATGGTTTCCACGAACCGTAAAAAACCAAGGTTCATTCAACAACTTCAAGCAAGCCAAGCTCTTAGGCCCGCGATCTATTAAATCCCCGACTGAGAAAAGCCGATCGCGATCTGGTGAGAAGCCTTCATAGGATAGCTCTTCATTCAGCAAATCATAATGACCGTGAATATCACCCACAACGAAGTCTCTGCCGTTCATATTCCGGTCGACGGCCAAGTGTTTAGGTGAGATGTTCTGTGCGTCAGTATTTATAATGCGTGGACTTTCGCGGGGTCGAGATCGTCCTCAATCGCTTGATCGAGAATCTTGA
>CAYZGF010000069.1:5011-10013 GCA_964477595.1 uncultured Algimonas sp. | reverse complement strand
CTGGCTGCTCCAAGCGCTCAATTGATCACATTGGTTAAACCGCAATTCGAAGTGGGTAAGGTCAATATTGGCCGGGGAGGCTTGGTAAAATCCGAAGAGCTCGGTTTGCGTGCTCTGGACACTGTGCGCCATTGGGTGCGCGATCAGGGCTGGGAGGTCATCGAGACCTGCCCGTCCCCGATCAAGGGCGGGTCAGGAAATACGGAATATTTGCTGCACGCAAAGCGGCTGTCATAAAAAACCCCGCTGACATGAGCGGGGTTTTCAGAGAGTAACTAATGGCCGTGACGGCGACGATGGTGTCGTACTCGTCGGTTATGGCCGCGATTCCGGTAGCCGCGTCGATTATGGTAATATCCGCCGCTTCCAATATTTATAGAAATACCCGTCCGCGGTGCGCGGTAATAAGGGCGATAGGCCGGACGTCTGTAATAAGGCGATCCATAATGAACGGTTGTCGTCGTATAAGTCCGGTTTGGATAGGTCGTTCTATAATAGGGCTGCGGCGCATGTCCGTAAGAGCTGTATCCTTGGTTTTGGTACGTATATGCGGGGCGTTGGTAATATCCGCCTTGCGTATATCCACCATTATAATAACCGGTCTGCGGGTTATAATAGCCTTGGTTATAGCTGCGATTATTTGAGTTGCCGTCTCCCACAATAGCTGCGCCCAAAGTTCCGCCAATTAAAGCGCCGGCCACTCCGAACTCAGTGCTCTGACCGCGGGGTGCGATACCGTCGCCCAGCGCCGCACCCGCGACACCGCCAATAACAGCGCCCAGAAGCTGGTTCCCGGAATTGCTGTTTTGATGTTGGTGAGCATAGCCGGTGTCATGCGCGCTGGCAGGTGCAGCAAAAGCAATCGTCGTCGCAGCGAGGGCAATAGCAGCCGTTTTAAATGTGAGGGAGGTTGTCATGAGAGGTCCTTTCATCAGCGAAATCATGAAACGACACCCGTCATGAGACGCACGTTTCGGATACTGAGTAAGGCCTGCAAGCTGAACGGGAGGTGAGTTTGCGAATTAACTTTTCGTTAGGAATTCGCAAGCGAACTTAGGAATGAAAAGGCGAAACGCCCTGTCTATAGGGACAGGGCGTCTCTGTTCACGGATGGCCGTGTGGGGCGTCCATCACGCGAATGGGGGGGCAGGCCGCCTTATTTTGATAGGCAGTGCGAGCCTAATGATGGCCTTGGCAATTCAGGCCGTCATGGGTTTTGCCTTTGATCTTTCGACCTTTGGAATCATACATGGCTTTGCCGTCGCCATAGCAATATTCGCCGCCCGTCACGACAGTATCCGGTACGCTGTGGCCGCCTTCATATTCTGACAGGCAAGTTCCCTCTGAGAGGTAGCTGCCAGCGGGGCAAGGCGCGATTGGAGCCGGGGACGGGACATAAACGGGATCCGCTTCAACAATGCGGGCCGGCGCTTCGCATGTGCCATTGCCGAGGTCCGTTGTACCGGAAGGGCAAGGCTGATTGACGACAATCGGGGCTGATCCGATGATTGTGCGCGCAGGTTCTTGGCAAGTTCCATTGCCAAGGTCCGTTGTCCCGGTAGGACAGGACTGTGGAATTACGATTGGAGCAGCACCTACGACTGTTCGAGCTGGCTCTTGGCAGGTTCCGTTGCCTAAATCCGTTGTTCCTGCGGGGCAGGACTGTGGGATTACGATTGGAGCGGCACCAATGACGGTCCGAGCTGGTTCTTGGCAAGTTCCGTTGCCAAGGTCTGTTGTGCCTGTGGGGCAGGATTGCGGGATCACGATTGGAGCGGCACCAATGACGGTCCGTGCCGGTTCTTGGCATGTGCCATTCCCCATATCCGTTGTACCCGATGGGCAAGCGGAAGGAATGACTGTTGGCGCTGGGGCATAAACTGTGCGCGGTGCGCTCATACATCTGCCGTCAGATTGTTCAGTGGTCCCGGCCGGGCAAGGTTGTGTCACAACGGTTGGCGCCTGTTGAATAACACGTCCGGGAACCACGCGGGGAGGCGCTTGGATCGTACGCTGACGGACGATGGTTTGCTGGACATTTTGACCATATGATGTGACCGGAATGATCGGACCAGAAACCATACCACCGGGAACAAATTGTGGTCCGGATGAAAGTGGAACAGGCGGCAAAGGCGCGGGTGCACCGAACCCGCCATTATATCCAACAGGGACGCCGTAAGCACCGCCATATCCGGATGTTGCGCCATATCCGCCATTATATCTGACGGGTGCACCATATCCGCCAACCGGACCGGAACTATAGCGGGAATTTGAACGGCCATTTGCCAAAGCATAACCCGCAACGCCGCCTAGAACCGCACCGATTGCTGTACCTTCCTGACGCTGACCTGACCCTGCGAGGTTGGAACCAATCGCGCCGCCAAGACCTGCACCAATCGCAGTTCCGGCAAAATTGCGCCCGTTAAATCCGGGATTGAACTGTCCGGCATAAGGATTGCCGTAATAGCTGGATTGGGAATTTCCATAGGCTGCGCCCGCGAGGCCGCCCGCTAATGCGCCAATCGCTGCACCTTCGGTACGATTATTCGATCCGGCCAGTTGAGAGCCGACAACCCCGCCAAGGCCTGCGCCGACCGTCCCTGCAAATACAGTGTTATTGTCGAGCCCGGCGAATTGCGCGGATGCCGTCGCCGGTACCAAAGTCATGACCGCAATTGCGGCGGTCGAAAGAAGGAATTTCATGTCAGGCTCCTCTAGTGCCAAACCGCCTAAACGGCTGAAAAATGTAAAGCGCGATACTGATTTTGTGTCAGGATCACCCACCGTGTTCGGGTTTGTTCGCATTCTTGCAAATCTCGTGCCGAGCGCATTACTTGCGTAACAGCAAATGAATAGCGCGTGAAAGCGGTTCGCCTCTGACGGGAATTTCAAAGCAAAACGCCCAAACCACCGGGGGTGATTTGGGCGCAATTGACGTGGCTGGAGGTCCACATCCGGGGGGATAATCAGCCCGCCGCAACGGGCGGGCTTATGGATTTAGTGGTCGCTGTAACACAGGTTGCGGGAGTTCCCGTGATAATGTCCGCGACGCGCTTGGCGGTAGTCGCGACGGTAATCATCGCGGCGATATTCCGCTCTCTTAATGCGCTTCCGTTCGCGCTTCAGATATTCCAAATGGCGACCATTTGCATCCAGTGCGCGGCGCAATCCTGGGCGGTGGTAACGGGAGTTTCTCAGCTCGCGTTTCAAGCGTCGACCCTCGCGGCGGGTCTGCTCAATTTCGCGGTCAATCCGGTAAAGTGGATCAACGCGGCGGCTATACCCGCGGTCATACCCATAATTTCGGTTGCGACGGTTGTAATCACGATGACCATTATGCCCAACGGTCTGATATCCACGATGCGTGTTAGTCGTCCGTGTCGGATAATGTGTCGTTGTCGTCACGACTCGGCGATTGTTATAGCGCTTGTCTTTCTCACAATCGCTGGCACCGTCACCAATCGCCGCGCCGGCAATACCGCCGATGATTGCGCCGAGAACGGCACCTTCTGTGCGATCACCGCGTCCGGCAATTTCTTCACCAATCGCCGCACCGACTGAGCCGCCGATCACACCACCGACAACGCCGTTGGTTGTGTCGTTACATTTACGGTAATCCGCTGCAGAGGCAGAGAGGGGGGTAATGAGGGTGGCCGCAGCCAAAGTGACTGCAGCGAGGGCCGTTTTTGTTTTTACGTTTTGCATGGCGAACTCCTGTTCGAGGCTACGGTGAGAGAAGATGCCCTCGACCGATGAAACCTGTTTAGGAGCCTGCGTTTGAACCGACCCTGATAAGGAAATTCATAGTTCGTTCAGAAAGGATTAACCTCCTGAAATATCACACATGTTTGGCCAAAAATTTTTCAACTTCACCTAATGCCGCCTCGGCTTCGTCGATATATTCGTCAAAAATTTGCCAGACATGGGGTAGTCCGCCGGTCCATGTTTGGAGCTCCACAGGCGATCCGGCCGCCTTGGCCTTATTGGCGAATCGGACGGCGTCATCGAACAAGACCTCATCCGCGCTGGCTTGGATAAGCGTGGGCGGTAGATCGGACAGGTCATCATAGACGGGTGATTGGTCCGGATTAGAGGGGCTCATGCTGTAATGATGCTGCATGGCGGGCAGCAGAAACAGTTTCGGCATTTTCAAAATGGGTTTCAACATAGGCCGTAACATATGGTCTGTCGCGAGGTTGTCCCGCATGGACGGGCTCGACAGAGTGGCATCGGTCGTCGGAGAAAAGGCAATCACTGCGTCCGGACGGCGGGGTGCGCTAGTGCGAGCCCAATTTGACAGCATCAAAACAAGGTTTCCGCCTGCGCTGTCTCCCGCCAGTGCCAATTTCTCAATCGGTGCCGCGCCGTCGGGACCATTTTCCAATATCCAGTCATATGCAGCCCGCGCATCATTAATTGTATCCAATCGCGAATTTTCCGGCATTAGGCGGTAATTCGGCGTGAAAACTGCCATGCCCGTGCGGCGCGCGAGTTGTACGGTGAGCGGGCGGTGGCTGATATCGCTGCCCACAGTGAACGCGCCGCCATGCATATAAAGCAGGCGCTGCGATGCATCTGTATTTGGAAGCAATGTCCAAGCGCCCGGAATCTCTCTACCATCGACTGTGATGGTGTCGGCGCGAAATTCAACATCATCGCCGTAATCGCGCGCTAATCCCGCTTCATCAAAGCGCTCCCGTTTTGCTTCCCAGCCGCTGCTCGCCATGCCGGACTGCGCCGGGACAACGAACATTTCGTGGATATAGGCATTGAGTGCATCAAGTCCTTCGGACGGCGCAGCGGTCGCGAAAGGTTCAACGGCGCTGTCATATTGCGACAGGTCTTCGCCTGCCAATTGGCGAGACCGGATTTTGAGGTAGAGGTATGGGAGGCCGACTAAAGCGACAGTGGTAGGGATAAGGAAGAACATGGAACGGAGTTAGGCCGCGGTTTCGGAGGAGTCTAGCGACATTGGTGAATGGGGTCGCCTCAAGACGTTAGT
>CAYZGF010000069.1:0-5001 GCA_964477595.1 uncultured Algimonas sp. | reverse complement strand
ACGCAAAAGTTTGTCCAAGCGGGATTTTCTATTTTCGCCGATTTCAGCATAGAATCCCCTCAGGCAAAATGGATGTAATGGGTTGCGGTTTAACCACTTCCAGCGTTGAAAAACCGCATCACCTTTGGCAATTTCAGCGTCGATAGTTTCCAGATTAGTTAGCCAAGTTTCATTGTTAAAATGGGTGTCAATCGGCAGTCTTTTCTTCTTACCATCGGACCAAATAACCTCATATATGAGTGAGCCTTCGTCACCTCTTTGGTTGCACCCCAGTTTTACAGTCTCGACATTTTGCCATGGGCGCAATTTTTCGGATGTTGACCAAGGGACCGTCGTATGCATCCCAGTCGGACTAAGAACATTGTACCACTTTAATTCTGCGAGACTTAAAACGATAACTAGTACAACTAAAGGCGATAGAACCAGGCCTAGCTTTGTTACGATACGCCAAGAGTAATCATTTATCAGGTCAGTCGCTGTTGCATTCGAGAGATTGGATTCCACGAGAGGGCCAATCAAGGGTATGTTGGGTGTGTTCGAAAGTACGTCCGAATATGAGCTAAGAAATAAAGCGCCCTTTATTGGCATCGGTATAATTATTAGGAATAGAGAAACTACGACCCCGCTGAAGAATATCCAGACAAATAATCCGATTAAGAGACCAAAACCGTAATTCGTTTCATAGGCAAAGCCGTCGATATTTTCGGCTGCATAAATTGCGTTCTGCCAGAGAATGCTCTCAGCGACACTCCAGATCCAAGCCCCAATAATAAAGCCCCCGCACATCACGATCATGAAAAGCCAAAATCCTAGCCATCGAAATGGCGTGAAACTATAGCTATCGACCAATTCATCTGAAATTTGCTGCGGAAGGCCCCAAAGGGTTTCACCCTCTAGCAACTCCTCTCTGAGCCTATTCACCGATTATATCCAACCTGACCGCGGTGCCGCAACATATGGTCGGCCAGCGTTACCGCCATCATGGCCTCCGCAACGGGCACACCGCGAATCCCTACGCAGGGGTCATGGCGGCCTTTGGTTCTGACGTCGATTTCATTGCCTTTCGCGTCGATGGATTTGACCTCGGTCAACATAGAGGAGGTCGGCTTAATGGCGAGGCGGGCCGTGATTGTGTCGCCGTTGGAAATGCCGCCGAGAATGCCGCCGGAATGATTGGAGAGGAAATCGGCTTTGCCGTCTTTCATCCGGATTTCATCGGCATTTTGCACACCGCTCCACCGCGCCGCTGCGAAGCCTGCGCCGATTTCCACGCCTTTGGCGGCATTGATGGACATGAGTCCCATGGCGAGGTCGCTGTCGAGTTTTCCGTACACAGGTGCGCCCCATCCCGCCGGAACGCCTGTCGCTTCAACATGGATAACCGCGCCGACGGAATTGCCGTCTTTGCGGACTGCGTCGAGATAGGCTTCCCAATCCTTGGCGGCTTTGGCATCGGGGCACCAAAACGGGTTTTGATTGACCGTGTGCCAATCCCAATTCGTGGGGTCGATATCTTGATCGCCAATAGACACAACACAGCCGCGAATTTTAATCTTATCGTCCAGCACCTTTCGCGCAATTGCGCCTGCCGCAACGCGGTTGGCGGTCTCGCGCGCGCTGCTGCGCCCGCCGCCGCGATAATCGCGAATGCCGTATTTCGCGTCATAGGTGAGGTCGGCATGACCGGGACGATAACGATCTTTAATTTCAGAATAATCGCGGGAGCGTTGGTCCGTATTTTCAATCAATAAGGAGATTGGCGTGCCCGTCGTTTGGCCTTCAAAAACACCCGAGAGAATTTTCACCGCATCCGGTTCTTTGCGTTGGGTGACAAAGCGCGATGTCCCCGGTTTACGTTGGTCGAGATAAGTTTGAATATCGCCTTCCATCAACGGAATACGCGGCGGGCAGCCATCAATGACGCAGCCAATGGCCGGGCCGTGGCTCTCGCCCCAAGTTGTGAAGCGGAATAAATGTCCGAAGCTATTATGTGACATGGCGGGGGCTTTAGCGGCGAGGGGCAGCTTTGGCTATGATAGATTTCAATAGAGTGGCACGGTTGAAGCAATGGGGTCGAACCTAATCCAGAGCGCCGTAGCCAGGGCAAGTGCCAAGGTGATAAGCACACCCACCCATTGTTGACGTTTTTCCAGTCCGCCAAAGAACGGTAAAATCGCCAGTGAGAGCAAAGCCAGCGGAAGGATTGCCACGCTCGGCATGTCCGGACCCACGCCGACCATGAGAAGATGATAGAGCCCGAGCATATAACCGACGATGAGAGCCGCAAGAAGCGCAGGGGCCCATCGTGTTTTTAATCTGCGTTGAGTCACGAATGCGATGGCTGAAAGCATAACTGCAATGACAATGAAGTAGCTTGCAGTCGGGGCGAGAGCTTGTCCGGCAATGCCGAAGACAAGTAAGGGAAGAGAGGCGCCAATCAGGCCATTAAAACTGAGAGGCTTTCGACCGAACATCCCAAAGAAAATGGCCAGTGCGGCAAAGCCTGCCATGACTTCCAATTCTGTGATCGCTGCCAGCCTGTCATAGTAATTCGCGCCTTTGCCCGCGCCGGATATCCAATTGAGCGCAAAGAGCAGTAAGCCACCGAGAGCTAAAAAACCGATCATGCGCAAAGCGCCAAAGATAATATCTTTGCGCCGTGTCCGAGAATCAAATGTGCCTGCGAGGCAGAGAGCCGTGATCATAATGAAGACCCAGCCTAATGCCGGTGCGAAGATCACCGTGAACAGACCGAATACGTCAAAAAATGTTGCGTCCTTTTTCGGGGTCGGGAAAGGTTCCGCAGACGAAAGGGCTTTTGTTAAATCCAAGCCTTGATTGCCCATATGCTGCACAGTTGAGACTTGCAGCGCATCAGCAGTGATCGCGGGTGAATGGTAATATTCCGCCCGGCCAATATTGGCGATATTATAGGCGACATAGTCTCGTTCCAGCGCAGGCGTCAGATCGGTATCATTGGGCAGAACGTTGTAAATATAGGTGGACAGCGAAGATGCGCTGGGATGACGCACGGTTTTCGCATAAAGCCGTGCGGCATTGCCGTTATCTGCCGATGTCTGAAACATGTTGGCAGTGCCGCCTCCACCCCGGGCTTCGAAATTTATTACAGCGCCTATCTGATCGCGGAGGGGGTGCGTGTTAAAGAAATGTTTGGCTCCGACTAAGCCGACTTCCTCGGCATCCGTGAATAATATGATGATGTCCCGGTCTGCCTGCCCGTTTGTATTCAAGGCTCGCATAATTTCAAAAATGCTTGCAATTCCGATTGTGTCATCTGCGGCCCCCGGGGAGTCCCAAACCGTGTCATGATGCGCCATGAGGAGCAGGGCGGGCTTCGTCCGATCTTTTCCGGCTTTGACGCCAATGACATTGACAAAGATTTCGGAGGTGACATCCGTTCCCCGCCATTGTTTTAGCCTTTTGAACGGCCATCCGGTCAGGTCGTCTCCACTTGTACTGACCTCGAAACCGAGCTGGTCCAAACGATCTGCGAGATAGGTTCGGACCTCGGCATTGGCGG
Organism: uncultured Algimonas sp.; assembly: GCA_964477595.1. Taxonomy (GTDB): domain Bacteria; phylum Pseudomonadota; class Alphaproteobacteria; order Caulobacterales; family Maricaulaceae; genus Litorimonas. Next base: position 1,460 of record CAYZGF010000069.1, on the reverse strand, counting down.
GACTGCCCGTTGGGTGGGGCTTAGCCGCGATGACCCGGATATCTTCCATCGCGCGGTCTGCAGAGAATTGCCCCTCCGGCGCATCAAGGCCTTTCGGGGCTGGCGGTAGGATGGAGATGACCGCCAGAATTATACCGATGAAGAGTGAAAAACAAAAAGGTCCCCATTTTTTCAACATCTGTTTTCCCCTTTGTCTCCGCTTAAGCTGTCCCTAAAAAAGTTGGTTCACTTCCAAGGTGCTGATGTCTGTTTCATAAGCCTGCATTTGATCCGGCGTAAAGGTTTGAACGAGGGCTTCATAGGCACGGCTTGCTTTGCCATATCCTTTGCTGCTGGCTTTCTCGTAAAAACGCGCCGCTTTGATCGGATCTAACTCCCGGCCATTTTCATGCTCATGGGCATGGCCCAGCAGGTAGAGGCTTTTCATATGGCCTTTGCGGGCTGCGGGTTCGAGATAGATGAAGGCGTTTTTATAATCGCCATCCATATAAAGATTGCGCCCGATCCGGTAATTTTTATAGGCTCCGTCACTCAGCATACGGTAGCCATAGCCCATCGAGAATTTTCCCAAAATCCACGCGGGTATTCCGGCCAAAATAATAAAGACAATCAGATTTCCAAAATTAAAGCCTTTAACAATGAAGAGGTTGAATAATCCGTTCGCGATTACCATTCCCGGAATGGCGGCCACATAAAAGCGGCGGAATTTACGTGACCGTTCGGCCATGAAAAAGGCGAGGGCGATCAGGAATAATGTGATCAAAAATATCTGCCAGCCTTTTCCCACGCCGTCTAAAATCTGGGTGTTCAATGCGCTGAGAAACATCATGCCCAGAATGAACGGTGCAATGACAAGGATCATCCAGATGAAGGGATTGCGCAGCGCATATCGAAAGTGAATGCGAAGAAAGCCCGGCACCCGAATACCCAAGATCATAGGCACATATTCAAAACTCGCCGCTTTGATATTTTTCTTCGTAAAGATTTTCATTGCTTCACGGTGTTCATGTCATTCCACAATAGTCAAGAAGGAAGACGATAGACAATCAAATTATGTCTCATCTTTATCGCTGCAGATGGCTTGCATACACATTTTTATTTGCTCGCGCGGGGGACTCCACGGATATCCACTTATGGTTATATGGTTATGAGCAATGCCGTGTAAGGCTGATAATAAGAGATCGAGCCGCAGTTTAAGTTGCTCGTCTGAAAGGGTCGACGCGTTTGCAGATGCTATACCGTGCAGAAAAACTCCATACCTCTCGACTATGTTAGGGTTGTCCAAAAATAGACTTACATCAGGCTGACTGATGCCTTCCGCCATAAAAACCAATCGGTAGCTTTCCGGGTTATCTAGCCAAAATTCAACATAGCCAACTCCCAACTCCCAAAGTCTTGTTGTAGGATCGCTGGAAAGCGAAGTTTCCTCTAATCTTGCGAAAAGCGCCTCAAAGACATCC
>CAYZGF010000068.1:0-10207 GCA_964477595.1 uncultured Algimonas sp. | reverse complement strand
TATACAGGTGTTATCGGCATTGGCCGCGTTGTTCGCGGGACCCTTAATGCAAAGCAAAATGTGGTTGTGGCCGCGCCGGACGGAACAGAGCGTAAGGGCCGCATTGTTGATCTATACGGCTTTATGGGACTGGATCGCGTGAAGATGGATAGTGTCTCCGCCGGAGATATTTGTTGTTTCACAGGTATTGATAAACTCGGCATTTCGGACATGATTTGTGATCCGGAACATGTGGAACTGCTCCCGCCGCTTTCTGTTGATGAGCCGACAATCTCTATGACGTTCCAAGTCAATGACTCACCATTTGCGGGTCGTGAGGGCAAATTTGTCACGTCGCGCAATATCAAAGACCGTTTGGATAAAGAGCTGATTTCAAATGTTGCATTGCGTGTTGAGCAATTGACGGACGCGGATAAATTCCGTGTTTCAGGCCGTGGTGAGCTTCATCTTTCGATCTTGATCGAAAATATGCGTCGCGAAGGGTTTGAGCTCGCGATCTCCCGTCCACAGGTCGTGAATAAGGAAATCGATGGTGTGCTATGCGAGCCTTATGAAAAGCTGACGGTCGATGTCGAAGCCGATCATCAGGGTTCCATCATGGAAAAGCTGGGTGAGCGAAAAGGTAACTTGCAAGATATGGTGCCGGACGGAAATGGTCGGGTGCGTATGGATTATGAAATCCCGACGCGAGGCCTGATTGGCTTCCGCTCAGAATTCATGACGCTGACATCCGGGTCCGGCCTGCTTTATCATAATTTTGATGTTTACAAGCCGCGTACGAAAGCCGGCATTGGGCGTCGCCAGAAGGGTGTTCTGATCTCCAATTCTACAGGTAAGGCTCTGGCCTTTGCGCTTTGGAACTTACAGGCACGTGGAGAGATGTTCATTGGTCATGCGACGGAAGTCTATGAAGGGATGATCATCGGTCAAAACTCCCGCAATAATGATCTGACTGTGAACCCTTTGAAAGGCAAGCAGCTGACCAATGTTCGGGCGTCCGGCACAGATGAAGCCGTCACTTTGACGACACCGATTACAATGACGCTCGAGCTCGCGCTGGAATATATCAATGATGATGAGCTGGTGGAGGTGACACCTGAATCTATTCGTATTCGGAAGCGTTACCTAACAGAGACAGAACGCAAAAAAGATCAACGCCGCATGGAAGCTTTGGAAAAAGAAGCAGGCTAATATGAGATCGATGGCAGGGCTCTAGCCCGCCATGCGGTCCACGACAGAGACGCTTGGCATGTCGCTTTTCCAAAGCCGCAAAGCCAATTGGATAAATTGGGCCTCTTCATCGCGAAACTCATAATCAGAAATGGATATCGCGAAAATCGCGGTTAAGACTTGTTTTTGTAAGTCGGTCTCGGTGATACATTCCAAAATTTCGGTTTTGAAGGAGTCGTCAGCATCTTGAGCTAAAGATTTTGCGAAGTCAGCCTTATGTGCCTCAAACCAATCTAGAATTTTTGTTCGTGGTAAGATCGATACGTTGCAAATATCTTGATTGATTGTCATCACGTAGTGACAAAATTCGACCATTTCCTGGCAGCGTTGTTCCTCGTCCAATAGGACCGTGACAGCTAGGATGCGGGCCACCGCATAGGCTTTTTCATTTGCAAACACTATCTATCCACTTTGATGGGCGGGCGTGGAAAGCCCCAGATGGACGCTGCTGATTTTATCAATTCACTTTCAGATTTGACATATTCTTTGTCGCTGACTGAGATTGAAACCATTGCATCATAAACGGCCTCAACATCACGATCTTCTTTGAAACGAGACAGGGCCCGCAGCACGAGCGTATTGCGCCGCGCACTCTTCAATTTGCTTTCGAGCTCATCCGCATGACTTTCAAACCATTTCATGATATCTTCGTCCGATAGCGGATCGAGGCCGAACAAATCGAACAAACCTTTGGCTTGGTGGCCAAGGCTGCTCATTTCAGGCTTTCGGACTTTTTTGTCGATGATAACCGTAATGGCAAGCGGCAACAAAACGTCGTCATGGGTATAATCAGGTCCCGTTTCAGCTTCCATGTTCACATCCCCAATTTGTGATACGCGACCACTAGATAAACCGAACCGTGATGCGCTGCAAACCCTCAATACCGCCGGAAAGTTCATCTCCAACATGGACGGGCCCAACGCCGGCAGGAGTGCCGGTATAAATTAAATCACCTGCCTGCAGATCCATGTCCTGTTTCAGGCGTTCGATAATTTCCGGGATCGCCCAAATCATGTCTGACAATGCGCCGTGTTGTACGATATCTCCGTTTTTACGCAAAACGATACGGGCTTTGCTCAGGTCAACATCCTCAGCAGGCGTTAGAACAGAGCAAGGTGCAGATCGATTGAAATTCTTGGCGCGCGCCCACGGACCGCCCTTCTTCTTCGCAGCCGATTGCAAATCCCGCCGTGTCAGATCGATACCGACTCCGTAAGCAAACACATCCAGATCAGGGCCAATCGCGACGACAAGTTCGACTTCGTAATGAAGATTGGTTGTATTGGGCGGGAAGGGGATGTCTTGTCCACTCTCAACGATGGTCTCGGCGGCCTTGGTAAAAAATATGGGTTCAGACCGCGCGACGTCTCCACCCATTTCTTTGACGTGATCGGCGTAATTTCTGCCGATGCAGTAGATTCGTCGCACCGGAAAGCGGGTCTCCGTGCCGTTAATCGCTAAACTAACAGGATCGTGTGGGGGAAATGCGTATTTGGTCATGTCATCTCATTTGCATTTTGCGCCAGCCTCTGCCTATCCTGATAACACAGTTTACGGAGTTTCATATGCGGATTGTCGATGTTCCACTCGATAAAATTTATGTGCCTGCGGCGCGTAAAAAGACGCTGGATGAGGAAAAAGTCGTCGAGCTGGCCGAGGATATTTTGGAAAACGGCCTTCAAAAGCCAATTTATGTCCGCATTGGGAAAGATCGTTATGTGCTGCAGGAGGGATTACACCGCATGGAAGCGATGAAGCTCTTGGGTGAAACAATCATTGACGGCCACATTGTGGCTGCTCAAAGAAAATAAAAACAGGAAGTAGATATATGAAAGCGCTTCGCACTCCGGATGAGCGGTTTGAAAACCTCCCGAACTATGATTTTAATCCAAATTACTGCGATATTACAGATGGGTTGCGGCTGCATTATGTGGATGAAGGCCCGCGTGAGGGTCGGACAATCCTTTTAATGCATGGTGAGCCGAGTTGGTCTTATCTCTATCGTTTTATGATCCGCCAGCTTTCCGCCGCCGGGTTCCGCGTTTTGGCACCTGATCTGATTGGTTTTGGGAAATCTGACAAGCCAACAGAGACCAGTGATTACACTTACGCCAGACATGTCGGTTGGATGCAAAGCTGGCTGGATCAGATGGATGTGAGTGACGCCGTGCTGTTTTGTCAGGATTGGGGCGGGTTGATTGGGTTACGCTTGGTTGCGGATAATCCGGACCGTTTTGCTGCCGTAATGGCTGGCAATACAGGCTTGCCCATCGGTAAGGGCACACCGTCAGAGGCCTTTTTGAAATGGCAAAAATACTCACAAATCGTACCTGTTTTCCCGACTGGGCAGATTTTACAAGGCGCGACAGTGCGCGAGTTATCCGACGCAGAAGTCGCTGCCTATGATGCGCCTTACCCGGATGAGAGTTATAAGGCGGGTGCACGAATATTCCCCGCGCTTGTCCCGACTGATCCCTCAATGGACGGCGTTGCCGAAAATATTGAGGCTTGGAAAGTCTACAAAGCTTGGAACAAGCCGTTTCTCACCGGATTTTCCGATCAGGACCCTGTGACGAAAGGCGGCGAGCAGGTCTTTCAAAAGCTTGTACCGGGAGCTGCCGGGCAGCCTCATAAAATCCTCAAAGGGGGCGGGCATTTCCTGCAAGAGGACGTGCATGAATCACTAAGTGAGATGCTGATTGAACTGTGCGCGCGCCTTTAGGGTTGAAATAGGTTTCTAAGACTTCCGCGATTTACGGGTGCTCTTTTTCGCACCTTTCTTCGTGCCTTTGCCGTCTTTCTTGGCGGCGGCACGCGCTAGTTTTTTCTTATGCGGTTTTTTGGGTTTAGCGCCCGCGTAATCCTGATCTCTGCGTTCCGGCATATCGGCATGGGTTTTCTTACGTGGTTTGCGCTTGAACCCGCTTTCCTCGGATTTAGGCGCATCCCAATTCTTTGATGTGGCTTTCTTTTCTTCAGAATTTTTTCGACTGCGTTTTGGCGTCTCTTCGCGATTGCGATCATGCCTAGGTTTTTTACCTTTATATCCGTCTTTGTCGCCATAGGGTTTGCGGCGGGTTCGGCCTGAGCTGCGATCTTTGTCGCGGCTGCGATAGTTTTCTTTTTCGGCGGCAAAATCAGGCTTGCCGTCGACCCGCGTTACGGTGATCGCTTTTTCAATCTTTCCATCCGGACCGATTGTGTCGAGGAAACGGTCGACTCCTTTTGGGGCGACTTCTACATATGTCACACCTTCCATAATCTTGATGGCGCCAATCTCACCTTTTTTGAGACCGCCTGACTTCATCAACATTGGCAGCATCCATTTGGGTTCCGCCCGCTGTTTCCGGCCCACATTGATCGAGAACCAGACACCGTCGCTAAAGTCTTCACGCGGGGCGCGGGGTTCGCGCGGACCGCGGTCATCTTTGCTTGGCTTATAATCGGCCGGCAGTAAGTCCTCCGGTGCGGACTGGCCGTCGCGATATTGGCGAATAAAAACTGTCGCGATATGCTCAGGCGAGTGGGCTTTGAGCAAGCGCGTCACCAAAGTTTGCTCCTCTTCCGTGACCTCTCCATCAAGGCTCATATTAGCCAGCAGACGCTCATTATCTTTTTCGATAATCATGTCGGCGCTGGGGGCTTCGCCCCATTCCGCTTTGATGCCTGCATCACGGAGCAGGCGCTCTGCATTGCGACGACGATTTGGGGCGATGATCAGCGCCGAGACACCTTTACGGCCCGCACGACCGGTTCGGCCAGACCGATGTAGCAGGGCTTCGCGGTTGCGCGGCACATCTGCATGAATGACGAGTTCCAGATCGGGTAAATCCAATCCACGTGCCGCGACGTCGGTGGCGATACAGACTTGCGCACGTCCGTCTCGAAGGGCTTGTAGGGCGTTGCTGCGCTCCGCTTGGGACAGCTCACCCGACAGGGCGACGACAGAAAAGCCGCGATTGTTAAAGCGCTGTGTCATGCGGTTCACGGCAATACGGGTGTCGCCAAACACGATGGCGTTCTTGGCGTTGTAATAGCGCAGCACATTGATGATTGCGTTTTCTTTGTCCGGACTGGCGACTGTCAGCGCGCGGTAGGTGATATCCAAATGTTGCTTGGCCTCAGCCGCCGTATTCACGCGCACAGCATTGCGTTGATAAGTTTTCGTCAGGCCCAGAATGCTTTTTGGAACGGTGGCAGAAAACATGAGCGTCCGGCGTTCAGCGGGCGCGGCATTCAGGATGAGTTCCAACTCTTCGCGGAAACCCATTTTTAGCATTTCATCGGCTTCATCCAGGACCTGGCATTTAATCGCGGACATATCCAGTGCGCCGCGTTTGATGTGGTCGCAAAGACGACCAGGTGTCCCGACGACAATATGGACTCCGCGTTCCAGGTTGCGCCGTTCATCGCGGCTATCCATCCCGCCAATACAGCTGGCCGTTTTGGCTTTGGCATCGCGGTAGAGCCAATCAATCTCGCGCTTGACCTGCATCGCCAACTCGCGGGTCGGGGCGATACAGACGGCGAGGGGCGCGCCAGCTTTGGGTAAAGTATCCTCACCGGCTAGCAGCGTGTCGGCCATGGCCAATCCAAAGGCGACGGTTTTACCGGAGCCCGTTTGCGCGGAGACGAGCATGTCTTGGCCCGCAAGCTTCGGGTCAAGGACTGCATCTTGGACTTGGGTCAGAGTGTCATAGCCTTTTGTCGCCAAGGCAGAGGCGAGCGCGGGATGCGCGAATTCAATATTGGACATGTTGGCCGTCTTTCGGGTGGATCATCTAAAATGATCGAAAAGGCCAACTCAATTCAGGCCGTGTGCCGTGCCTCTATGGTGTTTGCATTCATTTGCATAGGCTTGTCCGCAGGCGACCCTGATAAGTTTAAGACTCATATTTGACGATGAGAAGCGGCACCGCGAACATGGCTAAGAATAGGATGTTTGGCGCGACATTGGACGGAACGCCGGCGGCGACAGATCCGATACTATCGATAACAAACCAGAGTCCGGCAGCGATCAGCCCGCCACGGCGTACGGTACGGAAAACAGACAAGTCCTGATGTTGGAGCAACGGAACAACTAAAAAGACGTAGAACGCTCCAAATCCGGCACTCAGTCCGGACATGATGGCCGCAAACCAGCGTGCGCTGCGGGACAGGTCATCTGCTGCGGTGAGGCCTGTCCAATCGAATAATTGGGATAGAGCTTTAGAAAAGCCGTCCAGCGCCGGGAAGGCAATCGTGACATAGATAATGCCGAAAATAATAAAGCCCCATCCCATCAGGGCGATGAGGGTTGCTGCGCGTTTGGGTGTCATGGTCGTCTCCTGTGATATGAGAAATCTATCAGGACCGCTCAGCGCAAAACAATTACCTGTCAGGTAATTGGAGCGGTGCGCTTTCCGTGTAAGATGCGGTATGGATGCATCATTTGGACATTTGCTTAAACACTGGCGGGATATTCGTAGGTTCAGCCAGCTTTCGCTGTCAGCTGAGACCGGGATGTCCAGCCGTCATATCAGCTTTCTGGAAACCGGGCGTTCAAAGCCAAGTCGCGGAAGTGTTCTGACGCTCTCGCGGGCGCTCGATATGCCAAAGCCCGTTGTGAATGACGCCTTGCTCGCAGCCGGGTTTGCCCCTGAATATCCGGCGAATGATTTATCTGATGTCAGTGTGCAGCCCATGATGGATGCACTCGACATCATTCTCAAAAATCATTCGCCATTCCCCGCGATTGTGATTGATGAAGATTGGCAGATCGTGGGTGGAAATACCCCTGCCATGCATATGATGCAGTTTCTTCCGCTAGAGGGTTCAAGATGCGTCGTAGATGCTTTGCTCAACGATGATCCTGATGCGCCCGTTTTCACAAATTGGGACGTAATTGCCGCTTGGTCGCTAACACGCCTACAATTGGAAACGTCGCGTTTGGGATATGATGGACCGTTAAAAGAAATTTATGACCGTTTGGCTCGCGATCCGCGGAGCGCATCAGCAGCCACGGTGTCTTTTGGCGCGACAGAACCTTATCTGACTTTGAACGCACGCATTGGTGGGCAAGATTTATCGCTCTTCACGATGCTGGCTGAGTTTACATCGGCACAGGATATTGCGCTTAGTGCAAGACGGGTTGAGCTTTTCTTTGCCGCAGATGAGGTGACGCGAACCTATTTTGAGCAGTTAGACTTACCAAACTAAGCGCGTTTTCCTGCGCCTAAAGGTGAAGGCGGTGTCGTGTCAGGCACACGGCCATAGACATGCGGCAAGGAGGATGTTTGCATTTGGCTTAGAATGCGGCTGCCAAAATGACGACTTTCATCGATATGCGGGTAGCCGGAGAAGATGAAGGACCTGATCCCCATCTTCATATAGCTTTCGATCTCGCTCATAACTTGGTCTGTTGAGCCGACTATTGCAGCGCCGCAGCCGGAACGTGCGCGGCCAATACCCGTCCAGAGGTGGCGTTCCACATATCCGAATTGATCGGCCAGTTCCCGTGCGCGCGCTTGGTGCGAGACGCCAAGACTGATTGAATCATGCGCGCGATCCCGGATGAGTTTGCCATATTCATCGTCCAGTTCTGCGACCAAATACTCCGCATATTCCCGGGCTTCGGCTTCCGTGTCGCGGACAATGACATGAGCCCGCAGGCCGTAATCTAATGTTCGGTCATATTTTTGGGCAACGTTGTTCACAGCGGTCATACGCTCGGCAAGTTTGTCTTTGGTTTCCGGCCACATCAGATAGACATCACAATGCTCGCCGCAGAGTTCCAGTGCGGGCGGGGAATAGCCACCGAAATAGAGCAGGGGGCCACCATTGATTTGGTAGGGTTTGGCCGGGTCTGTCGGGACGGATTTGAAATTATAAACTTCGCCCTCAAAATTTATCTCATCCTGCGTCCAAGCCTGCTTCAAAATTGACACGACTTCGCGGGACCTTTGATAGCGATGTGCGCTCTCCGCCTTTTCGCCGGGAAAGTCCGAACTGATGATATTGACCGTCAATCGGCCCTCTAACATGTGGTCCAAAGTTGCCAGCGTTCGGGCCAACATTATCGGCTGCATTTCTCCGCATCGGACGGCGGCGAGCATATTGATGGAAGATGTCAGCGGCGCGCAGCCGGCGACAAAAGAGAGTGTGTCTTGTCCGACCTGATAGGAGGAGGGACAAAGGATATTGCGGAACCCCTGTTTCTCCGCTTCCAGCAAAATGTCTCGACAATGGGACCAACTGGACTTCAGAGAGTCTTCGGGCACGCCCAATTGGTTGTAATCATCCGAGCAAAGTGCTGAAAACCAAGAGATTTCCGGATGTTTCAAATCAGCGGATGTGACGGGAACGATGGTCATAAATTTGGGCCTGAAACGACGAAACTGTGATTGGACTAGACGGCAAGACGCTCTACATCAATTCCAATCAGCTGTGGTACAGGGACAATCCTAGCATGAAAAATTACGGTATCATCGGCTGCGGCATGATGGGGCATGAGCATATTGCAAATATAAATTTGCTGGACGGCGCTCATGTTCGCAGTGTTTATGACCCGGTTGCCGACCTGGCCAGTGCCGCCGCCGCGAAGGCCGGTGGGGCGATTATTCAACCTTCAATTCAGTCTTTGGCATCTGATCCGGAATTAGACGCGATTGTTATCGTGAGTCCGAATTTTCGTCATGTCGAAAATCTGACGGAAATTGCCCGTTATACAACGCGTCCAATTCTATGCGAGAAGCCGCTATATACTGATCCGTCTCAAATTGATGCGCTGGATCAATTCTCCAAGTCTTACGGCGCGCCAGTTTGGGTCGCGATGGAATATCGCTATATGCCGCCTGTCGCTAAACTGATTGAGCAATGCGCCGATATAACAGGTGGATTGAAAATGCTGACGATCCGCGAACACCGATTTCCATTTCTGCCCAAGATCGGAAATTGGAACCGACTGTCCGCCAATACGGGCGGGACGCTGGTTGAGAAATGCTGTCACTTTTTTGATCTGATGCGCGTGATTGTGGGGGCTGAACCTATCCGTGTCAGTGCCAGTGCAGGGCAGGCCGTCAACCATTTGGATGAGGTCTATGAGGGTCGGCCTTCTGATATTTGGGACTCGGGCTATGTGATGTTTGACTTTGAGAATGGCGTGCGAGCCATGTTGGAGCTTTGCATGTTCGCCGATGGTTCACTCTGGAATGAAGAGATCAGCGCTGTCGGTCCAAAGGGAAAAATAGAATGTCGCTTGCCCGGACCGCATCGTTTTTGGCCGGGTGGGCTGGAGTCTGTGCCACACCCGCAAATGACCTATGCTCCACGTTCGCCCAAAAACCCTGTGACCGAAGACGTCGTGATTGACGAAGCTTTGTTGCTGGCGGGGGATCATCATGGCTCAACATTTTTCCAACACGAGAAATTTCTCGAGGTTGTCAATGGCGCGGGCAAGGTCGAAGTCACACTGGATGATGGTCGCCGTGCGGTGGAAATGGGTCTGGCTGCGCAAGAGGCCGCCACACGCCATTCCGTGATTGAGTTATGACTTTGGCTTTCGCATAAGTCTGACATGACCCAACTCCACGATTTCATCAAAGCCCTGCCGAAAGCGGAACTTCACTTGCACATTGAGGGGAGTCTTGAGCCCGAACAAATGTTTGAAATGGCGGCGCGTAATGATGTGACGCTGCCTTTCGACAGCGTGGATGAAATCCGTGCGGCCTATGATTTTAATAATCTGCAGGAATTCCTCGATCTTTATTATGCCGGAATGTCCGTTTTGCTGACGCAGCAGGATTTCCACGATCTGACATATGCTTATCTCAAACGCGTTCATGAGGATAATTGTCGCCATGTCGAAATCTTCTTTGACCCGCAAGGCCACACGGATCGCGGTGTTCCGTTTGAGGACGTCATTGAAGGTATTCTGAGCGGGTTAGACGCAGGAGAGGCGGATTTTGGGATCAGCTCACATCTCATCCTTTCTTTTTTG
>CAYZGF010000067.1:0-10436 GCA_964477595.1 uncultured Algimonas sp. | reverse complement strand
AATAAAACTGACGCGCCAAAGCCTCGGCTTCGGCTAAATTGACAAAGCCGCCCTCAATCATATCGGACAGACAGTTTGAGCGGCCCTACACCTTCGGGATATAGATATTAAATCTTGTCCCGCGTTTTCCATCTTCGGATAAAATCTCTATTTTCCCGCCCAGAGCCTCTGTCATTTTTTTGACGATGGAGAGGCCTATTCCGCTCCCTTCGACAGCGTCGCGGGGTTTGAGTTGTTTGAAGATTTCAAAGACACGGATTTGATATTTTGCCAGAATGCCCGGGCCATCATCTGCGACGAAAAGCACGTGATAATCATCCGTGTCATGACCCCCAATTGTTATGGTGCCTTCAGATTTATCATGATGTTTGATGGCATTTGATAAGAGGTTCAAAATAATATGTTCGAGGGCAGACCTCGGAACGTTCAGCGTCGGTAAACCGCTCTCTTTCACGATTTTAAATCTGCCGAGTGGGGATAGCCACTCAGTGACCTCATCCACGACATCGCTCAGCTTAACGGCTTCGGGGTCCGCCATATGTTTCCCAGCGCGGGAGAAGGCCAAGATGTCTTTGAGAAGGGCGTCCATACGGTTTACCCGACCGCGCAAAAGGTCGATTTTGTGTTTTATGTCCGGTGTGAGGGCTTCGCCCAAATCTTCTTCAATCCATTTTGTTAATTCCTCCATTCCGCGGAGCGGGGCCTTCAAATCATGTGAGGCCATATAGGCAAAATGGTCGAGGTCTTTATTGGCCTGATCAAGCCGGCGCGTATTTTGGAGGATTTGGTTCTCATATTCTTTTTGTTGGGTAATGTCTGTCGATATGACGAGAACAAATCTCTGATTTGTTTTGGGGTGTGTGAATGGTAATTTGTCCGTACTGACCCACCCATGTGAGCCGCCAATTGGCGTATATTTTTCGACAATATTTAAGACTGGTTTGCCGGAATTTATGACGACGAGGTCAGCTTCATGATAGGCCTTGGCCATCTCAGGGAATAGATCATAGGTATCGGCACCCTCTACATCCTCTACGGGCATATTCATGGAGTCTGCGGCTTTTTCATTTAATCGGATAATCTTGTTATGCGCATCTTTGAGCCAAATACGGGCAGGCACATTATCGAAGATGAGGCGGAGATAATCCTGCTCTTGCTGGAGCCCTTGTTTTAAACCGATATAGGCTGAGGCGTCCACGGTGGAACCACCGACACGATGTGGGTGATCGTCACCATCGGGCGCGGCCCGCCCGTCAATATTTATCCAGATATAAGAGCCGTCAGCCCGCTGAGCACGAAACTCAATCTCGAAAAATTGCTTATGTTGAACCTTAGTTTTCAAGGCGGTTTTCAGCGGCTCATAATCCTCCGGATGGATGAGGGCTTTGATCTGTTCGATATTGCCACTGAACTCTGATTTTGAGAGTTGAAGCATTTTTAGAGAGACGTCGGATAAATAGAGATTGCCTGTATCCTGATCCCAAACCCAATAGCCCACATTTGACGCATTATAGGCGAATTTAATCAGCTCCGCTTCTGCCTCTAACTCTGAGGGCGCAATAAGGGCATCAGAGAGGTCTTTGATCGGATTATTTTCCATGGGCGAAGCTTAATGAACACATTCCCAGATGCATGGGTGAAGCCTTTTCAGAACTGATGAAACTGACGAGCAGTCAATTTTAACTTGTGTACTTTCGAATTGTAAAAAAATCTCTTAATGCGCCTTCGACTGTAAACCCGGTCACGATGCCAGCGGAAACTACGCACGCCGCACGTCATAATCCGGTTCTTCCGCGAAGAGAGGGGTGCTGAGATATCGCTCTGCGAAGCTTGGGATAATTGTGACAATTCGTTTGCCACGCATATTCGGACGCGCCCCGACAAGCAGAGCCGCCGCGATCGCCGCGCCGGATGAAATGCCGACGGGTACGCCGTCCTCTGCGGCGACATGTTTGGCTGTGCCAAAGGCAGCATCATTGTCGATTGTCACGACATCATCAACGAGGTCGGTGTCGAGCGTGTTTGGAATAAATCCGGCACCAATACCTTGAATTTTATGCGGGCCTTTTTCGCCTTTGGAAATCATTGGGCTCCCAATAGGTTCGACGGCTATGATCTGGCAGTCGGGATTTTTTTCCTTGAGGAATTTTCCGGCACCGGACAGCGTTCCGCCCGTGCCGACACCTGCGATAAAGGCATCGACCTGACCCTCCGTATCTGCCCAGATTTCCGGACCCGTCGTCGCATAGTGAATGGCGGGGTTGGCGGGGTTGTCAAACTGACCGGGCATGACGGCGCCGGGCGTTTTGGCGACAATGTTTTCTGCGACTTTGATGGCGAGTGGAATGCCGCCTGCCGCTTCAGTCAGGACCAGCTCTGCACCGAGTTGGCGCATCATTTTGCGTCGCTCTGCGCTCATTTGTTCCGGCATGACGAGGATGGCTTTATAGCCTTTGGCGGCGGCTGCGAAGGCAATACCGATGCCCGTATTGCCGGAGGTCGGTTCGACCAATGTCCCGCCGGGTTTCAAGGTGCCGGCCTTTTCCAGTGCTTCAACCATGGCAATACCGATGCGGTCCTTGACCGACGCAATCGGGTTGAAAAATTCGAGCTTAAAGCAGAGGTCTGCCGGAACGCCCTCCGTAATGCGCGGTAAGCGCACAAGCGGTGTACCGCCCATTGTATCCAAAATAGAGTCGTAGATTTTTCCGCGCGGTGTGGCTGGCATGGGAGTCTCCATATGTAAATTCAGAGACTATGTAGGCGAGGGGCGGCGGCGATGAAAGCGTGCGCCGACAAATTTATGCGAATGCAATATCACCCGTCAGATGTATGAGGGTTTGCACGCCATTGGGTTCATAGGTCTGGCTGACCTGCACATGGGGTAGCATGCGAAACAGCCGGGAGCCGAAGCCTTGGGTCTCGACGGCTTTGACACTATGCGTACAAGTCTCGGACCATTTGATCTCCACCCCGTCTTCTATCCGGGTCCATGATACATCGAGCCGTCCGCCTTCACCATTATAGCATCCATATTTGACGGCATTGGTGAGCAGCTCGTGAATGACAAGGGCGAGATCTTTGGTCCCGCTGACCGAAAGCATAATATCGGGTCCGGTCAATTTGTAATCAGCCCCGGTATCTGCTGCAAATTGCTGCATTTCCGTCTCAAAGGTTTCGGTAATGGTCAGGCCCCGCCAGGCGTCAGTATTTAGACGGTCATGGGTGCGGCGCATGGCGTCAATGCGCCCGGTGAAGCTGGAGAGGAAGCTTTTATAATCCGTTGCATTACGGGATGTGATGCGCGCAATCGCCGTAACGATTGCCATGGTATTTTTCGCGCGGTGGTTAATCTCTCTTGCAACAGCAGCGTTCTGGCGATCTTTGATGATTTGTTCTGTAATGTCTTGGGCACGTTGCAGGATGTGGGTGACTTTGCCTCGCGTGTTGCGGACGGGGTCTTGGCAAATTTTCCAGACTTTCAGCGCCATCGAGCCGTCCTCTGACTCGATTTCATAAGACAGATTATCCAGTTCCGATGTCTCGCCTGACAAGCACTTATCCATAGCGGCCTGGACGACCTCTATGCGGTCGGGCGTTTCGGGGAAGGCGTCAAATAGATATTGGCCAACCAACTCTTCAGACTCTCGCCCCACAAGTTCAGTATAGGCTGCGTTTACATAGGCATAGGTCAACTCGCTATCAAAGAGCGCGCAAGGCTCTGACAGAAAGTCGAGCATGTCGGTATTTGGTATGGGATCAGCCATCGTCATTGGGCAATCCGATAGCACTCTTTTCAGGGGCTAACAGTCAAAAAATCGATGAAGGTTCAAGATTTAATATAAGTTAAATCGCTGCGGAGAGTCTCACCAATCCCGAATAATGTCCCGCACCAATTGGCCCGAAGGGGTCAGGTCTTGATCTGTCCAGCCGCCATCGGATGACGCGCCGGATTTAAACATAGACGCCGTTTCGTCCTTATCGCTCACCGCCCAATTCATATGGGAGAGATGGTGTGACTTGGCAAAATCCATCCATTTCAGCGTAGATTTTTTGTCGAATTTTCCGTCGCCATTATAGGTCACGCTCCCCCATTCGGAGATGATAAGGGGCAGGCCTTTGCCTATTGCATATTCGGCTTTTTTGCGGAGATCGCCTTTGTGAGAGGCCGCATAGAAGTGCAGGGCGTAGAGAATGTTGGACTGCCCCATGATTGGATCATCGGCGGCTTTATCAACATCTTGATCCCAGCTCTGGGTTCCGACAATGATGAGATTATCAGGGTCAATCGCACGGATGGTCCCGATCAGCTCTTCCGCATAGGGTTTGACAATTGTTGACCAATCCGTGGTGTTGAGCGGTTCATTGTAAATCTCGTAGATCACATTGGGATATTCACCATAGGCTTGGGCGATGGCGGTGAAGAAGAGTTTCGCTTCCTCAATATCTTTTTCTGCGTGATGGGAATGCCAATCAATGACGACGTAAAGCCCGTTTTTGATGGCCGCATTGACGACTGTGACAACTCGGTCAATATTTCCGGCTTCATCCTCCAGATAGCTCCCGCTGCCTTGCGCCCCCATGGCGACGCGGATGATCCCGGCATTCCAATCTTTGGCGAAAGTTTCGACGGCACCTTTTGTATAAAACCGCTCCTGTCCCCAGCCCGTGTTGGACCAGAAAAAGCTCGGCCCTGCGAGCGAGGTGATCTCGCCGCTTTGATCATAAATATGCGGCCCGACAACTGAGAGCTGACCATGTTTCGCGACGGGGGTGAGGGCGGTGTCTTGGGCGGCAGCAGTTTGGAAAGGGATGAAAATAAGCGCGAAAATGGCAACAGAAATCTTCAATAAACGCATGTTCGCCTCCAGACCGACAGCGCTGTCATATCGCATAGACCCAAGTTTGAAAAGAGGCCTAGGGGCGCTCGGGTTTTAGGGTTTCACGACAGGGGTCTGGCGTGTTTTATTTAATGCCCGTACTCCCAAATCCGCCTTCACCTCTTGCCGTATCGTCCAGCGTTTCCACTCGCACGAAATTTGGTTGCGTGATGGGGGCGATGACCATTTGGGCGATGCGTTCGCCGCGTGTTATGGTGAAGGGCTCTTGCCCGTGATTGATCAGCAGGACTTTCACCTCCCCGCGATAATCCGCGTCAATCGTGCCGGGCGTGTTCAGGCAGGTGATACCGTGTTTATAGGCGAGGCCGGAGCGTGGGCGGATTTGCGCTTCATATCCGGCGGGTAACGCCATGGCGAAACCTGTTGGGACGAGGGCGCGCGCGCCGGGTGCCAAGACCATATCCGCGTCCAGTGCCGCGCGAAGATCAGCACCTGCCGCGAGGGCCGTTTCAAATTTTGGTAACGGTAATTCGCCAAAATGATCGAGCGGTTTGATTTGAACGGTAAGTGTCATTTTTCAATCTCAATGTCGGTCTGCGAAGCTATGTCGCTTGTCTCTGTTTTCGTGGCAGCCTTAGCAACCTTCCGGGCTGATTTATTTAGACCGCGTTTTGAAAATCCCGCCAGTCGCGTTTCCAGAATGGCCTCTGCTTCCTCTGATAAAGGGTAACCCTTATAGACATGTTCGATCGCGCCTTCCTTCCAATACATGGTCAGGCTGTCTGTATCCGCACTGTCGAAATCCTGTGACAGGATAAACGGAATGCCTGTTGAAATAATCGCGTAATCCTCATGGGCGGGAATAACATCATTGCGACGGCACATGACGGCTTGGATTTTATGGCCCGCATATTCCGTCATATGTCCGGCTTTTTTATCATGCAGTGTCGTCAGAAATTCTTTCGCAGGAATGTAGGACGGCACCTGTGCTTCGCCTTGCCCGTCTTGGCTCTCTATGATTTGGATGAGTAATAGCTCACATTCGGACGTGTCTTTGGCGACAGCTATTTGTGAGAGCGCACAGGCCGCAAATCCGACTGCGAGTGTTTTCATTAAATATGTCATGACGGGTTTTCCCAATCAAATTGTCCGATCTTTGCGGCCAAACGCCGGGCGATGGACCGTTTATCCGCACGGGTCCAACTTTCCTCACCGTCTTCGGTGACAACCGTGACCGCATTTTCCTGTCCGCCCATAACATCGCCGGACACATCATTGGCGACAATCCAATCGCAATTTTTGCGTTTGCGTTTGGCGCGCGCCAGTTCGACAACATCATGGGTTTGCGCGGCAAAACCAATGCAGAGTTTCGGACGCGTTTCGGATTTGCAAATCGTGGCGAGGATATCGGGATTTTCAACCATCTCTAAAGGTGGCACGCCGTCTTTCGGTTTAGGCGCTTTCTTGTCGTGGCAGGTCGCGGGGCGCCAATCGGCGACGGCGGCAACAGATACGAAAATGTCAGATGGTAATGCGCTCTCCACGGCGGCCAACATGTCTCGCGCGCTTTCAATGTTGATACGGGTCACGCCATGCGGCGCGGGTAGGGCCGTTGGTCCCGAGACAAGCGTCACTTCTGCGCCTTGATCGGCCAAGGCTTGAGCGATGGCATAGCCTTGCAAGCCTGAGGAGTGGTTTGAGATATAGCGGACGGGATCAATGGCTTCGCGGGTTGGGCCTGCCGTGACAACGGCTTTGCGTCCTGCAAGCGGCTTCTCACCCCGTAATCCGTCCAGGCTCATATCCCCCATAAGGGCGCCCTGCACGGCATCGGCAATCGCATCGGGTTCGGCCATGCGGCCCGCGCCAAATTCGCCGCAGGCCATGTCGCCGACATCAGGCCCGATGAAAAGCGCGCCGTCTTCGCTGAGCGTTTTGACATTTCGCTGTGTCGCAGCGGCTTCCCACATGCGGACATTCATGGCGGGCGCGTAAAGCACGCGTGTATCTGTGGCGAGCAAAGTTGTCGTTGCCAAATCATCAGCGACGCCATGGGCAGCGCGGCTTATCAGGTTGGCGGTGGCAGGCGCAACGACGATTAAATCGGCAGAGCGGGACAGCTCAATATGCCCCATATCCGCTTGTTCATCGAGTTCCCAAAGATCAGTAAAAACCGTTTTGCCGGAAAGCGCACCTGCGGAAAGCGGCGTCACAAATTCCGTTCCGCCCTTCGTCAAAATAACCTGCGTCTCAATCCCGCGACGTGCGAGTTCGCGGATTAGCAAAAGCGATTTAAACGCCGCAATCCCGCCGCCAATAATAAGTAAGACCCGATGTGCCATAGGTGGAGTTTAGGTTGGCGGGAGGGGGCGTGCAATGGGCAATGGCGGTGTACATTCCAAATGGACGTATTCTTCAGTTACTCATCCACGCTTAAATCTTTGAGGTCTTTATCTAAAAGGTCCACCCATAAGTCCGTGATATGCCGACGGCCCGCGTGATTGAGATGATTTTCATTGTAGAAGATATCCTGACGGTCAAACGGACGTAAAGTTTCGACGACCTCTGCTCCAATGATATGATCGACTTGGGGGAAGAGGGCACCAAACTCACTCTCCGACTCCGCTTCATAGCTCACGGAATAATTTCCGGGGAACCAGAGATAAGTCTTCTCTGGATCTCGGCTGGCCACGCGGTCCAGAATAAAGGACATCATAGCGACTTCATATTGGCGAATATCCGCTGTCGGCGAATAGGGTATGTATTTTGATACATTCTCTATAAATTGTTCATGATCTTCGTCTTGGACCGTTTTATCGCCATAATCTTTGCGGTCTTCCGTTTGGTTTGTATCCCATGTTTTTATCTCTGCCGGGCATTCAGCGCGGCGTCTTTTCAGAACATGTTTCGGCGCATCGAAAACATCATAAAGCGAGACCCGCCATTGATGAATTTGAAATTCAAGCGATGTCATGTAATCGGGGTCGAAAATTCGGGTCCAAGAATTTTTGAATTCATTATTGAGATGACTTTGCAAACGGTGATGGACAGCGCTTGGCATATATCTTTGGCTGACCGGCATCATTACGAGATTGGCGTCATTCTTCCGTTCCAAGACATCCCGGGGTTTCTGTGACATCGCATTTTCGACAATAACGATTTTTGGTTTTACGTCTGTCGCGTAATACTCATCCGTCGCCCAAGCCTTCACCGCCGTGTTTGGAAAATCCGTCCAAATCATTTCGATATGGTTGATCTCATGACCTTTCGCCTCCAGACTATTTCTCAGCGCAGTCAGGTTGACGGATCGGAAAGACCGGCTCGTTCCAATAAATAAGATGTCGCTTGCCGGGCGTGCGTCCCATCCCCAATTTGCACAATTATGCCAAGTCGAGATGTTCTCTGACATACCGCCTTTGCTGACGGCCAAGACCCCTGATGTGCCTAAAAGGATAAGCCCAGGTATGAGGATTTGACGCACTGTTTTCATTTTTAAAATTGCGTGTAGGGGGTTGAAATTGGCCCGATATCAATCACGGACAGTAAGAGGCCAGTTACCACCAATAGTGCGACCCAGAGAATAATCTCGTGAATGTGAGGCTTAGATATTTTCATAGGGCAGGGTCCGCTGCGAAAGCGTAATTCGCGATATATGACAGGGCAATTACGATCACGAGTGTTGCAAGGCGTTCCAGATTGATCCGCCATTTTGTTACGACCTCAGGACGACGTGGCCAATACGCCATTAAGACACCGTGAGAGACGCCCCAAATAAAATAGCCAACACTAATATTGTGCCAAAGCCCCATAAAAACGAAAGCGGCAATCGTCGCGAGTTTCGGGTTCACCTTATTAATTGAGAGTGGCAGGAAAATATATTGCATCACAAAATTCGACATGGAGATATGCCATCTCTGCCAGAACTCTTTAATGCCGACAGCTTTCCAAGGCGCGTCAAAGTTCTGCGGAATATTATAATCAGAAATTTTGGACGTCATTTCAGCGATTAGAGATTGGCCCCAAAACGCAGCAAATAAAGTTAGAAATAAGAAGATCGGTTGCAGGGTCCACCAAGCATCACCCAATCCAAATTCGGCATAAAGTGCCATTCTGTTAAAGACATAAGCAAAAACAATACTGAGGCTGAGCCCCAAAACCATATGTCTATAGAGGAAAGATGTGCTTTCTTTGATATGGTCGGGACCGGCATCTTGTTGTTTGCGGAGGTCCAACCCTGAAAAAACAGGTCCAACCATCAGGGCAGGCATGTAAAATCCGCTAATGCTGATCCATTTGAAAAACTCACGCTTCAAGTCTTTCCGGCTGGATAGGAGTTGTTTGCAGGTCATGAAAATTCGGATGACCGCGAAAGAAACGCCGACCGTTTCAACGAAATACCCTAGAACCAAAGCATGAAAATCGACCCAAAATAGATTGAGTAAAAGAAGATAAGGACCGTATTTGCGCCAAGAATCTGAGCGGGCGCGAGTGCGAAGGCTATAGCAAAGGCCGAGCGCTTGTAAGCAGACAAAGATAAGGAACAGGGCGGAGGCAGGCACTAAAACTGAAAGAAAGACCAGGCCCCAAAACCCCCAGAAAACTGGCTTTAATTTATGCGGAAAGAAAGATGAGAGTAAAATCCCTAAGATGCAACTCAGAAAGTATATGAGAGGCTCAACCATTGACTAGGCTTGCCAAAGTTTTGCGATCAATTTTACCATTCGCATTCAGGGGAAGTGTCTCAAAATGCGCGATGGACGTAGGTAGCATATAAACAGGCAGGCGTGTTTTTAGCGCGTCGCCGATATCCACGGATGTGTCCGATTGATAGGCCAGCCGAATGTCAGGGTTAAATGTGTCGCCGGTGAGGAAAGCGACGACAAGGTCAACGCCAGTCGCCTTTCGAAATGCACTTTCGATTTCGCCAAGCTCAACCCGGTGTCCTCTGATTTTCACTTGAGAGTCTTTGCGGCCAATAAAACACACCTCTCCATTTTCAATTCGGACGAGGTCTCCTGAGCGGTAATATGAGGCGTCGGCATCAGTGGCAAATACATCACTACCAGTGTCAGGCAGATATCCGTTGAAGACCTGCCCCCCTCCCAAAAGAAATTCTCCTTCGGTCCCTTCCGTGAAGGTCGTGATGATGTCTCCGGAGTCGAGCTCGATAGCCGTTTCATTCGCGCCGAATGGCTTTCCGACTGTAAAGACATTTACGTCAACAGGTAGCGGTTCGATTTTACGTGCTGTGAAGGCGATCGTGGCTTCGGTCGGGCCATATAAGTTCCACGACGCATTTGGTTTGAAATATGTCTGGAAGTTTATAGCGGTCGAAACGGGTAAGGCTTCACCACAAAACAAGGCAGTTTTCAACTGATGTTCGGTCGGCTGTTTGTCGAAATTCCGCACGGTCACTTCGGCTAGGACGGGAACGGAGAACCAGTGATCAATCTTGTTTTTCTCAATATATTTTACCGGCAGTAGGATATCAAAATCCGACGCAGCGATGAGCGTTCCCCGATGGTAAAGACACACAAAAATATCATGCATGGACAGATCAAAGCTCAAATCAAAGAGCTGACTGAAACGTTTCCC
>CAYZGF010000066.1:0-10572 GCA_964477595.1 uncultured Algimonas sp. | reverse complement strand
TTCCCAAATAATGGGCGGGTGAGGTTTAACTCTCCCGCCGCGTTAAAAACGCCAGCCTTTCAAACAAATGCACATCTTGCTCATTCTTGAGCAGCGCACCGTGGAGGGGTGGGATCATTTTCTTCGGGTCGGCCTCTTTTATCGTTTCCGGATCGATATCTTCGACGAGGAGAAGCTTTAGCCAATCGAGCAGCTCTGATGTGCTTGGTTTTTTCTTAAGGCCCGGCATGGCGCGGACGGCGAAGAAGCGCTTTAGGGCCGCAGACAGCATCCGCGGTTTCAGATCCGGGAAATGAACGCCGACAATGTCCGCCATAGTCTGCTCATCCGGGAACTGGATGTAGTGGAAGAAGCAGCGACGCAGGAAAGCATCCGGCAGGTCTTTTTCATTATTGGACGTGATGATGATGATTGGGCGCTGTTTGGCCGAAATCGTTTCGCCTGTCTCGTAAACCGAGAAACTCATCTTATCGAGCTCGTGAAGGAGGTCGTTCGGAAATTCGATATCGGCTTTGTCGATTTCATCAATCAACAGAATGGGACGCACATCACTCTCAAAGGCTTCCCAGACTTTGCCTTTATTGATGTAATTTTTGATGTCGTGAACGCGGTCATCACCGAGTTGCGAGTCGCGCAGGCGCGCCACGGCGTCATACTCATAAAGGCCTTGCTGGGCTTTCGTCGTGGATTTGACATTCCATTCGATCAGCGGCGCGCCGAGACCTTTGGCAATTTCATGCGCGAGTACAGTCTTACCCGTTCCGGGCTCACCCTTGATGAGCAAGGGGCGCTCCAGCGTGATCGCCGCATTGACCGCCATTTTCAGGTCGTTTGTTGCGACGTAATTATCAGTGCCTTCAAATCTGGCCATTTTAGTACCCTCAAGTTTTCAGTCGTTTTATTCAATCAGACGCAGAGGGCAAGGCATGACGCCTATACACAATCAGGTGAAATACAGGTAAGTTCTGTCATAGCCGCTTGTGAGACTCACAAAGCGGCGTTATCACGCCGCCAAATTCCGAACGCATGGACTGAGAATACTCAGCTATGGCGGGACGTTCGGCTCACTTATGGATGGGGATAAACATGTCTAAGTCAGCGAAAAAACCGGTCAAACTGCCCAAGGGCTATACGCCATCTGAAGACGAAAAATTCATGAATGCGAAGCAGCAGGAATATTTCCGTCAGAAGCTTCTGAAATGGAAATCCGATATTGCAGAAGAAACACGCAATACGGTTGAATATTTGAAGGGCGAGAGCGTTTCTCATCCTGATCCCGCGGATACTGCGGCGGCGAATGCTGACCGCCGTATGGAGCTGCGGACAAAAGACCGCTTGCGTAAGCTGACAAACCAGATCGATAAAGCCCTGATGCGTCTTGAGAACGGAACTTACGGATATTGCGAAGAAACAGGCGATCCCATCCGCCTAAAGCGTTTGGATGCGCGTCCAATTGCGAAAAAGTCGATTGAAGCGCAAGAAATGCATGAACGCGGAGAGCGTTTAAAAGCGGGTTAGACTCAATTCCTATCGCAATTCGACTCTGAAAATTAAAGCGGCGTGAGGCGGAACAGATCCACCTTTGCCTAAAGCGCCATATCCAAGGCCCGAGGGAATAAAGACAGTCCATTGATCACCAGGTTGCATGAGGCTTAAGGCCTCCTGCCACCCTTCTATCAGCTCGCTAGGTTTTAGCCGATCGGGACGGCCGCGATCATATGTGCTGTTAAATATTGTGCCGTCAATCAAACGACCTTCATAATGAACTGTGACGATTTCGTCGCTTTCATATCTTTGTCCGTCCGGATTGGAGCTCGCTACGTCTATGCGGTATTGAAGTCCGGATTGGGTCGTTATCACACCGTCTTCACGGCGATTAGCCTCCATCCAGCTTTCAGATTCCGCCAAAGCAGCTGATAAGCGGGCTTCGAATTGCTCGCGTGCGGCTTTCGTCTGTCTTTCATATTCGCTTTCGCTAACCACAGGTGGGGGTGGGTTAAAAGATACCGGCGTCTCGCTTCCGCCACCGCACCCGGATAGAATGACGCAGAATGTCGAGATGTAAGCTATAATTTTCAAAGAACGCATCAAAATCTCTTAATCATTTTCTTGTACTGTTTTCAGACATGCAAAGCTCGGGTCGCTACAATCAAAGGTGGCTTGAAAGTTGCACCAATTGAAAAAAGTCGGCGTTTGGCATCGCTATCTTTTGCCGAAGGTGGTCGAAATATGTTAAATTTACGCAAATTCAGTTGCGCCTTAATTAGCTTAGTCAGCTTGGCATTTTGCTTGTTCGGCCAAGCCCATGCGCAAATTGCGTCTCCAGGTGTTGTTATCACTGAGTTGAACGGCCAGCAGGTCTTTGAGGGCGGTGCAGGTTATGATCAGATTGATTATGACGGTCATTCTCGGGATTATAGTTTTGTGCGGAATGCTGATTTATCTGTCTCAGTCACAAAATCTGACGGCGTTATCGACCGCCTGATTAACATTGATGGATTTTGGTTCGCGGGTGAGCAGCAATGGTATGCTCTCGAAGACGTACTCGTCACGCGCACCCAAGGACAAACAATTGTCGGAACAGCCAACACATATGACCAAGTCGACTATCCGGGATTTGCGGAAGATTATCGATTTGTGAGAAACTCAGATCTGTCCGTGACTGTGACCAAGCCGAATGGAGTGGTGGATACGCTAATTGAAATAGACGGTTTTTGGTTTTTGGATGAGCGTATGTGGTATCCTATCGGGCAACTTGTTGAGCCCTCTAACGGTGACCGGACGATCACCGGAGGTCCGGATTATGATCAAGTCGACTATCCCGGCACCTCATCTGAATATGTCTTCACAGAAAATAATGATGGGTCTGTCTCTGTTCTAAAACCGGATGGATCGACAGATATTTTGATCAATATTGATGGCTTCTGGTTTCAGGGTGAAGAGGCCTGGTATCCGATTGAAGACCTTGTGGACCCATCTGACCGCGTCATTAATGGCACAGATGCATATGACCAGATTGATTATGATGGTTTTCGAGACGATTATAATTTCGTCCAAAATGCAGATGGTACCGTCTCGGTTTTCCGTCCGGGCGGAGTCACGGATACGCTCACCTCTATAGATGGTTTCTGGTTCCGTGATGAGGAAGCCTGGTATTCAATTGAAGACATATTCGATGCCAATACCGGAACATTGATAGACGGTATCATCACGGGATCGAATGATGTGAATGACAACCTCATTGGGGATAATCAGGATAACGTCTTTTTTGCAGGCCGCGGCACTGATTTGATCCGAGGTTTAGACGGTCAGGATACGTTGCGCGTTGACGGTGATATATTCGAATGGACCTATGTCATGGAAACATCTGATCAGTTGATTATGACCCATCCGACATGGGGACAAAACACGCTGATCGGCCTAGAACGGATTTTCTCGCTAAGGGCAGGACAGGATTTTTCAATTGCAGAGGCCGTAGCATCGACAGAGGGTCTTCCAGCTTTCCGGTTGGATAATGACAATGTCATCAATGGGACGAACCTTGATGATGTCATTCCGGCCAGTGCAGACGTGCAAGGCTTTTATGGTGGCTTGGGTGATGACACCTATCAGGGCACACAGAATTTCGAACAAGTCAATTATGACGGTGCGCGCACAGAATTTTCATTCGTGTTGAATGTGGATAATAGTGTGACGGTCAGTCACCCAATCTGGGGCACGGATACATTGATCGATATCGACGCTCTGATTTTCACAGGCGTTGAGCCCGGTGTCGGAGGTGAGCGCACGGCCGACTTCGAATTTGTATCAATCGAGGACCTATTTAATTAAGTCCATAAGGTAGCTTCACAAGCCGACAGTGATGTTGGCTTGTGCATAGTAGACTGAATTACAAACGATCCGGCTTGTAACTTCCGCTTTTCATATCCGCGATATAGGCTTCGACTTGCTCTTCCATAATGTCGAGCGGGACAGGTCCTGTTGCTAAAATGGCATCATGGAAATCGCGAATGTCGTAATCGTCGCCAAGCTCTTCTTTTGCCATTTCGCGTAAATCCAAGATCTTATTCATCCCGATTTTATAGGCAGTAGCCTGACCCGGCATCACGATATAGCGCTCAATCGCTTTGACGGCATCGCTTTCCGGATTGGGCGTGTTGACCATCAAATAGTCAATCGCCTTTTCACGCGTCCATTTCTTGTCATGCAGACCCGTATCCACGACGAGGCGGGCCGCCCGCCAGAGTTCCATCGCGAGGCGGCCAAAATCGGAATAGGGGTCCTCATAAAGGCCCATCTCTTTTGGCAGATATTCTGAATAAAGGCCCCAACCTTCGGAATAGGCGGTGAAGCGGCCATATTTACGGAAAGAGGGAACGCCTTCCAGCTCTTGGCTAATGGAAAGCTGCATATGGTGACCCGGAATGCCTTCGTGATAGGCAAGGGCTTCCATTTGATAGAGCGGCATCGCGTCCATGCGGTAGAGGTTGGCATAATAGATGCCGGGACGTGATCCATCCGGCGCGGGGCGGTTATAAAACGCTTTACCGGCGGCTTTCTCACGGAACGCCTCAACAGCGCGAACTTCCAGCTCGGCTTTTGGAAGCTTGTTAAAGACTTCGGGGAGACGGACCTTCATATCATCAATAAATTTGGTCGCTTCCTTTAGATATTCTGCGCGACCCCGCGCCGTTTCCGGTTTGAAAAATTGCTTATCCATACGCGTGAATTCGAAAAATTCCTGTAGCGTGCCTTCATACTCAACCTCTTTCATGATGTCGCGCATCTCGGCATGAATGCGGTCAACCTCGGACAAACCAAGGTCGTGGATTTCGCTGGCGCTCATATCCGTTGTCGTCATCTCTCTCAGACGCCACGCATAATAATCTTCGCCGTCAGGGAGCTTCCACGCGCCGTCATCTGTTGAGGCCAAAGCCTGTTGGCGTTTCATTTCGGCGATGATCCGCTGATAGGCGGGCGCGACATCATTGACGATGGCATTGATCGCGCGTTCGTAAAGGGCTTCGCGTTCACCTGCATCAATATCTGATCCTTCGACCTTTTTGCGAAAATCTTCCAAGAGGAGGTTCAAATCATCACTGTCTTCATCAATCGGATTGCCGGAAATGATATTTTCGGAACTGCCAATCACAAAGTCATAGACGAATTTTGGCGGGGCGATGCCCTTTTCAAACTTCGCTCGGGCCTGATCCGTGCGGACATCGAGTACTTCATCCATACCTTCCAGACGTGCGAGATAATTCTCGGCATCTTCCAAATCTTTGATTTTATGTTGGTTCATCAAAAATGTTGGCATTGACGAATGCGAGCCGCGCATTTGCGTGTAGGTGTAACCATGGTCCCACCATTTTCGGCCTTCCAAAGCATCATCCGCATTTTTCTCAAACAGGCGGTAGGAGAGTTGTCCGTCTTCATCCAACGCGTCGTAATCGAACATTTCCCGCATATCGGCAACGGCTTGGCGGGTCTTGTCGAGCTGTTCGAGCTGATAAGAGCGGGACGGATCGTTCCATTCATCCTGCCGTTCATCAATGCCGAGCGAGGTCATGAATTGCGGGTAGGCCCGTACATTTTCCAGGAAGCGATCCTCGAACCATTTATCGAGTTTCTCATTTTCAGACATCGAGACCGTATCGGTTACCGCAGTCGCTTCAGATTTTGGCGTCGGTGCATCTGAGGCCTGTGAGCAGGCACCGAGAGTCAGGACTGCCGCAAGGATAAGGGTATGGGGGGCAAGTTTCGTCATTATTTTGTCTCCGATTTCGTCGTCAGGATATAGTCGTCTACCAATTCTTCAAGGATGCTGAGGGGCACTGATCCATTTGCGATAACGGTGTCGTGGAATTGACGAATGTCAAAATCATCGCCTAATTCGGTTTCAGCCTTTTCACGCAGTTCTTCGATCTTGAGTTTCCCAATCATATAGGCCGTCGCTTGACCGGGCCAAACGATATAGCGGTCAATTTCCGCACGGACGTCCCCTTCGGGATTCGGAATATTATCGAGATAATATTGAACGGCTTTTTCACGGTCCCATTTTTTGGAATGAATGCCCGTATCGACGACCAAGCGGGCAGCGCGGAAAATCTCCATGCCAAGTTGTCCGAACTCTTTATAGGGATCGGTGTAGAGCCCGATCTCTTTTGGGATGGCTTCCGAATAAAGTGCCCAGCCTTCAATAAAGGCCGTGTGGCCACCGAGTGTGCGGAATTTGGGTAAGCCTTCCAATTCCTGCGCAATCGCGATCTGCATATGATGTCCGGGAATGCCTTCGTGATAGGCGAGGGCCTGCATCAGGAATTTTGGCTGATCCGCCATGTCTTTTAGATTGATGTAATAGGTGCCGGGGCGTGAGCCATCCAATGCGGGCGAGTTGTAAAATGCGCCGAATGCCGTGGCCTCGCGGAAGGGTTCAACTCGTTTCACGATCATATCGGCTTTTGGCTTGGTGATGAACAATGTATCCAGTCGCCCACGCATATCATCGATAATGGCGGTCGCTTCGGTCATATAAGCTTCACGGCCCTCATCCGTATCCGGGAAGGTGAATTGTGGGTCGGAGCGCAGGAATGTGAAGAAGTCTTTCAGCGTGCCTTCAAATTCAACCCGTTCCATAATGGCGCGCATCTCGTCTTGAATGCGGGCGACCTCTGCCAAACCAATCTCGTGAATTTCATCGGCGGTGAGATCGGTCGTCGTATAGTGTTTCAGGCGGACATTGTAGTAATTCTCCCCGCCGTCCAATTTCCAAGCCCCGTCATCCGCCGTTGCATCGCCCGCCTGTTGGTCAAACATCGCGATGAGCGAGATATAGGCAGGTTGGACAGATGTTAGGAGCGCATCTTTTGCATCCGCGAGAAGGGCGTCTTTTTTCTCATCCGTTGTGTCCAACTTGGAGATTTTAGATTGGATGTCAGACCAGAGTGGGCTGTCTTCGCCCTCTTCAAAGGGTGCACCGGAAATCACATTACGGGACGCGCTTCCAACTTTGCCATAGACAAATTTCGGCATGGACACGCCATTTGCGAATTGTGCTTCTGCCCGAGCCTGTGCTTGGCCGAGATAGGTTTTCACCGCACGCAGGCGGGAGATATAATCCTCCGCGCCCTTCACATCTTCGACCTTGCCGTAATTGATCAGAAAGCTGGGCAGTCCGGTATGCGGCCCGGACATATGGGTGAAGACATAGTCTTTTCCTCCAACCGCATGTGTTGCGAGTTGGTCTTCGACATCCACTTCGAACAGACGGTAGGACAGGCGGCTTTGTTCATCCAAGCGGTCAATATCGAAATCACGGCGCATTTCATCCAACCAAGATTCGGCCAACGCCATTTCTTCATCAATGGCCGTTTGCGACACATCATCCAATTGATCCATTCCGTCGGCCATACCCAAATAGGTCCGGGACATAGGTGAGCGGGCAAGCTGATCTTCATAGCGGGCTTTGAACCAGTCGTTTAAGCGTTGGCTTTCTGCCACGATCAGCTCTTCACGCTGGGGAATATCTGCCCCGCTACCCAAACAGGCCGAAAGCAGAGGGGCTGCCCCCAAAGAAAGAAGGGCGGTAGCGAGCAAAGCTGTCTTTTTCATGGTGTCTTGTCCTTGGCTGTGCAGGGCGGTTACGGTCCGCGAAGAATTTTCTTATGGCTACGTGATAATTTGCGCAGGTCAAACAGGGAAATCATGCCTAAGGTGGTTGGATGGAAGAGATGATTCGCACAGATATTCCGCAACCCAAGCGGTCTGCGCCACTTTGGGTCGGGGCGCTCTTATCGCTGGCGGCGCTGGCGGGCGCGGTGGCGTTTATTTGGTTTGGCCGTGACAGTCTTGATGATGCCGGATTTATCATCCTTGCCGGGATCGCAATTGTTGCTCTTTTGGCGATGATGACATTTGTCGTTATGGCCCGCGCGCGCCGCGGGTCTGAGCGTCGTCAGACAAGTCGGGAGACTGTCTATGCCAGCGCGTTCTATAATAATTTTGTTCCCAGCTTGGTTATTCGTGACGGCACGCCCGTCCACGCGAACCGCGCTTATCTCGATATGGCGGAGACATTGGGCGCGACCAGTGTCGGGGATGCGCCGCCCGTCATAGACCGGCTCTTTACGTCTGCCGGGAATGAAGCCGCCGCTGCGATCTTCCGTTTGCATCATCTGGCTGCGGGAATGGAAACAGCGGAAGAGACGATTGATCTCGTCACGCCGCAGAGCGAGCTCATGCGCTACCGCCTTCAGGTCAGTCGATTGGATCGCAAAAGCACGTTGTGGCAGGTCATAGAGGCTCCGATGGAGCGCTCTGTCGGGAAAGACGTTTTGGCCGAAGCTCCTGTGGGGTTGTTTACGGTTGCAAAGGATGGGCGCATTCTCGCGACGAATGATGTTTTGTTGCGCTGGCTGGGCGGGACTGAAACCGCTGCGCCGGAGACGATGTCCGGATTTATCGAAGACCCCGGGGCCTTGCTGGACAGCCCGGCAGAGCCCGGACGCACCGTGCGAACGGATACGCGTTTGATCACGCGTAAAGGTGTCGTCACCCCCACTGTCATGGTCGCAAATTGGCATACGCTCAATAGCGGTGACATTGTCGCAAGTGTTGCGCTTTACGGGCATTCCACGCTTGCGCGCGCTGACAAGGTCAGCCCGTCATCAATGACCCCGGAATTTGAAGGGGAAAGCTACTCCGCTGCGCCCGTCGCGGTTTTAAAATTGGAGGGAACGGCGCTGGCCGGCGCGAAGGTTGTCTCGGCCAATCCCGCCTTTGCCAAAATGTCAGGTCGCGGTGACGCGGTTGGGAAGACTTTCGCAGATATATTTACGGAAAATGAGACTGAGCATCGCTTTTTGGAGCATGATGCGGAACAGACGTCTCCTGACGTTCCCTATGACGCGACACTTCGAAATGATAGCGGCGGTCTGCCTGTCTCCGTTTATATCGTGCATGATGCGCAAAACCCGACAGAAAGCCAAGCCTATCTGGTCAATGTCAGTGCGAGGAAAATGTTGGAAGACCAACTGGTTCAGAGCCAGAAGATGCAAGCCATTGGACAACTGGCCGCCGGTGTTGCGCATGATTTCAATAATCTGCTGACAGCAATACGTTTGAATGCGGATGAACTCTTGCAGCGTCATCCAGTGGGTGATCCGTCCTATCCTGAGCTTCAAAATATCAACACCACGGGCGCGCGGGCGGCGGCCTTGGTCAAGAAGTTGCTGACATTTTCTCGCAAGGCGACGCGCCGAATGGAACGTTTGGATGTCACCGATACGCTGTCTGATATGGTCGTCACCTTGCGGCAGACCTTGGGGGAACGCGCTCAGCTCAAAATGATCCATGCGCGTGGATTGCCGCCGGTCATGGCAGACAAGTCGCAGATCGATACGGTGTTGATGAATCTCTGCGTGAATGCACGCGATGCGATGGAAGAACAGGGCGGCGGTACGATTACCATCCGGTCTCAACTTCTGCCGCGTGGGGATATTGAAGATGCGCAGCTTCGGGATGCACTCAGCCCGATCCCCGGCGATGATTTCGTCATTATCAGTGTCGAGGACACAGGCACAGGGATGCCGGATGAGGTGAAGTCCAAAATCTTTGAGCCTTTCTTCACGACCAAAGAACAAGGCAAAGGCACGGGTCTCGGCCTGGCCACGGTGTATGGGATCGTTCAGCAAACGGGCGGCCATCTGACGGTCGAGTCTGAACTCGGTAAAGGTACGGCGTTCAAAATCTATCTACCTGCCGCCGGCCCGGCGACCGAAGCCGAAATCGTCGCGGAAGAAAAACCGAAGGCACCTGTTCGTAAACCGGCGGATTTAGCGGGGCAGGGCAATATACTCTTCGTCGAAGATGAAGCCTCGGTCCGCGGCATTGCGGCCAAGGCGTTACGCAAGAAAGGCTACCGTGTCGTTGAGGCCGAAGACGGGGAAGAAGCCTTGGAGATTTTGGAAGAGACTGAGACGCCTTTCGATCTCATGATTTCTGATGTGGTCATGCCGGGTATGGACGGTCCGTCGTTGCTTCGCGCAGGCCGCAAGCTTTTGGGGGATGCGCGAATCGTGTTTATTTCGGGCTATGCAGAAGAAGAGTTTTCCGACCTCCTATCCGAGGAACCCGATGTTACATTCTTACCGAAACCTTTCACATTTGCGGAGCTGGCCGAGAAGGTAAAGTCTGAAATTGGCGAAGTGAATTGACATAATTCACTGTTATAATTGAATTATTTTGTATTGTTCCATTTTTGTTCTTTTTTCTTGATTGATGAGAACAAATATGAAACATAAAGGACCTACTCTCAGTTTAGGAATTCATTAAGATATGAATCAAATTCATTCAGTTCTAGGAGAAGGCCCGAAAGCATGCGTCCGCAAGGTGAGGGTTTTTGACGACGAAATGGATGAATTTGATCATACCCTTTCAAGGGCGGGGCGCTTTTGACCCGCTGCTTAGTGCAATTTGCTTCGCAAAATGCACCAGTCGAAAATGCTCGAAATTGCTAGCAGTTTCTTGCGCTTTTCTCCTAACAGCGGGGCAAAATCGTTCCCGTCTTAATAA
>CAYZGF010000065.1:0-10620 GCA_964477595.1 uncultured Algimonas sp. | reverse complement strand
ATGTAAAAGGGCCTTATTACCTGTCATCAACAGCCATTCCGCTCATGCTGAAAAATGG
The DNA here is from genome assembly GCA_964477595.1 of uncultured Algimonas sp. Classification (GTDB taxonomy): domain Bacteria; phylum Pseudomonadota; class Alphaproteobacteria; order Caulobacterales; family Maricaulaceae; genus Litorimonas. Next base: position 10,562 of record CAYZGF010000065.1, on the reverse strand, counting down.
CAAGGGGTCGATTGTCAATGTGGCGTCTATTGATGGTATCCAACCCGGGAAAGGGCGCGTTATTTACGGCATGACGAAGGCTGCCCTGATTTCGATGACGAAAGGTATGGCAAAGGAATATGGTAATCATGGCATTCGCGTAAATGCCTTGTTGCCCGGATTCACGGACACAAAACTCGCGGCGGCTCTGAAGGCCGCCCCGGGGATACAGAAGTTTATGGATGAGAACCTTGCGATTTCCCGTATGGCGCAACCGGATGAAATGGTCGGTGCGGTTTTGTATATGGCAAGCGATGCCAGTAGCTATTTCACAGGGCAGGGCATGGTTGTTGATGCCGGAGCGATTATATAATCATGGCTGATAAGAATCCCACGATCGAAGTCCGGACAGGCGAAGCCCTGGACATGTCGATTATCGATCCGCTGTTGAAAGACGCGATTTCAGGTTTGTCCGGTGAGGCCAAGGTCACACAATATCCGAGTGGTGCATCCAATTTAACATATGCCGTAGATTATCCAGACAGGCGCTTGGTTCTACGTCGTCCACCCTTCGGAAAAATTCCTAAGGGCGGACATGACATGTTCCGTGAATATCGGATTATGCGAGACTTACAGCCGGTATTCCCGGCAGTTCCACCCGTCTTATATTACACAGATGACGAAGCCCATATTGGCAAAGAGTTTTACGTCATGGAGCGGGTCGACGGGCATATTCTTCACAAAATTCCAAAGGATTGGAACTGGGGTGAGGCGGAAAACCGTAAACTATGCGAAGAATTTTTTTCTAAACTCTGCGATCTTCACACGCTCGATGTTGATGCGGCAGGGCTATCAGATTTCGGCAAACCTGAAGGCTATGTCGAACGCCAGATCAAAGGCTGGAACCGTCGTTGGAACAAAGTTCTTACAGACGATGTGCCGCATTATGAAGATATCCAAGATTGGCTTGAGCGAAATATGCCAAAAGACTCCGGCAAAGTCGGTGTGCTTCATGGCGATTACAGGATCGATAATTGTATATTAGACCCGAATGACCCAACGAAAATATCCGCCATCATCGACTGGGAAATTTCTGCGCTTGGCGACCCTTTAATGGATTTAGGCAATACGCTGGCCTATTGGATACAGGCAGATGATCCGCCGCATATGCAGCTTACAGTGCGTCAACCCAGTAATAATCCGGGTATGATGACCCGCCAGGAAATTTTAAAATTTTATGCTGACCGAACGGGTTATGATGTTTCTGATATGGCGTATTATTACGTCTACGGCATCTGGCGCTTATGTGTGATTATTCAGCAGATTTACTTCCGTTATGTCAGTGGGTCTACTCAAGACGAACGATTTAAAAGCTACGGGCACATGGTTATGGCTTTGGCCGAAACCGCACGAGAAAAAATAAGAACAGGAGAGATATAATGGCCGAGATGGACTTAGGCATGAGTGAGCGGGTCAAACCGCTAGTCGAAAAAATTCGCGATTTTACGCGCAACTACGTGGCCCCGCTGGACGAGGAATTTCATAGCCTTGTCGGGACAGCCAAGGGCGGGCGCTTTGCTTTTTCAGATCGTCAAACAGAGATTTTGGAGACGATGAAAGCAGAGGCGCGCAAGCGTGGGCTATGGAATTTTTGGCTAACCGATTCTGACGAAGGTTTTGGCTTATCGACTGTGGAATATGCCTATATTGCAGAAGAGCTAGGCTGGGTGCATATGGCCTCTGAAGCGATGAATTGCTCCGCGCCGGATACGGGCAATATGGAAGTGCTGGAACGTTACGGTACGGAAGGTCACAAGAAGAAGTGGCTTAAGCCTCTGCTGGAGGGGAAGATTCGCTCCGCTTATCTGATGACCGAACCCGATGTGGCGTCGTCCGATGCGATCAATCTTGAATTCTCCGCTGTCAAGGACGGAGATGAGTGGGTCTTAAATGGTGAAAAATATTGGTCATCGGGCGCAGGTGATCCGCGCTGTAAAGTCTATATCTTAATGGCAAAAACGCCTGATGAAGACCGTAAGAAGCACCAACAACACTCAATGTTTGTGGTTGATGCAGGGCTGAAGGGTATTGAAATTTTACGTCCAATGATGGTGTTCGGCCATGACGATGCCCCGCATGGACACATGCATATTCGCTTCACGGACGTCCGTATTCCGGCAGACGCGCTTTTGATCGGTGAGGGCGCTGGATTTGAAGTCAGTCAAGGGCGTCTTGGCCCCGGCCGCATTCACCACTGTATGCGCTCTATTGGTCAAGCTGAAAAAGCTCTGCAACTCTTGTGTGAGCGCTCACTGCAGCGCGAGGCCTTTGGCAAACAACTCGCATTTCTAGGAGCTAACTTTGACATTATTGCTGAGAGCCGGATCAAAATCGAACAGGCGAGATTGCTCTGTCTGAAAGCCGCTTGGGCTATGGATACGATGTCAAAGCGGGATGCTGCGCCGTGGATTTCCATGATTAAGGTCGAAGCGCCGCGGATGTCTTTGGAGGTCATTGATCAAGCCATGCAGATGTTTGGCGGAACGGGAGTCTCTCAAGACACGCCTCTATCAGGGATGTGGCAAGGACAACGCACATTGCGATTTGCGGATGGTCCGGATGCCGTTCACCGCAGACAAGTCGCGCGTCGCGAGCTACGATCATACACAAATCAGAAGATATAATTTAACGGGATTTTTAGCCTGTTAAGCTAACAAACCCCCTCGCAGTTCTGTGCGGGGGGATGAAGATGACATTTGTTGACGCGGAACGCCTAAGCTCAAATCCTCAAGGCCGTCGCTCAATTGGAATAGCCGTTATTTTCACGGCCACGATATTTCTTTCAGCTACACTCCTATTTTCGGTCCAGCCGATGTTCACCAAGCTTATCCTTCCTTTGTTGGGCGGGGCTTCGAATGTCTGGAATACTGCCATGGTGTTTTTCCAAGCCATGCTTCTGGGCGGTTATATCTACGCGCATCTGGTCTCGAAATATCTTCCTGTCAAAGCTCAAATTGCCGTCCATGCCTGTGTGACGGCGGCCGGATTTATCTTCCTGCCACTCGCCGTACCGGCAGATATTCTTCTTCCCGAAAGCGGGATGCCTACCTTTTGGTTGCTTGGTCTCTTCGGCGTGACAGTAGGTTTGCCGTTTTTCGCCTTGTCTGCCAATGCGCCGCTCTTGCAACGCTGGTTCAGCTTGACTGACCATCGCGATGCCGATGACCCCTATTTCCTATATTCAGCGAGTAATGCCGCCAGCTTAATTATCCTGTGCGCTTATCCATTTATAATTGAGCCGAATACGCGTCTTGGCGGGCAAACCTTTAGTTGGGCCATTGGCTACGCATCTTTACTACTCATGCTGCTTGTGACGTCATTCGTCTTAATACGACGGCTGGCGCCCGTCACTAGGCGGGTTGAGAGTACAGCGAAGTCCGTTCAATCCAGCTGGAAGCAAAAGGCGTTCTGGATATTTTTAGCATTTTTACCTTCCAGTCTCATGCTGGGCGTGACCTCCTACATCACGAATAATATCGCCTCGACGCCATTACTCTGGATACTGCCTTTAGCACTCTACTTACTGACTTTTGTGATCGTCTTTGCGCGGAAGCCATTGGTGAGTGCGAAGGGATTGGCCAAGCTCTTTCCATGGGTCGTAATCATAGGGTTTTTACTGATCGCACCGAATTACCCGATCAATATTGCCGGGTATCAGATCAACACAAGTCCGCCCCCGATCGTGAAAATTCCTCTTCTTCTGACTGTCTATTTCCTGATTTCGCTTTATTGCCACGCCATCCTGGTCGAGAAACGTCCGGCCGCATCAGGCCTGACAGAGTTCTATATTTTAATGTCTGTTGGGGGCGTGTTGGGCGGCATATTCAACGCTCTCATTGCGCCGGTAATTTTTAACGCCGTTTATGAATTCGTCCTCGTCTTAGCTCTGGTCTTATTCCTGCGTCCAACTGGCATTGAAATGCCTAAGGCAGGAGAGAAGCCTTGGAACCTTCTGCTCATTGGTCTTGTGGCGGCCATTTTAAATGCTGTTTTACTTCTGAGTTCCGGCTCAGAGCCAGCGCTCGTTATTTTCATCAGTGCGGCAATCATAGCCATAGCGTCAATGCGGTTTAACTTTCACCGTTTCTTAAAAATTGGTGCCCTTGCAGGTTTGGCATTGATAGCGATTGTTTTCGATCTTCTGGGGTCTGATAGCCTGTATAAAGACAGGTCATTTTATTCTCTCTTAGCTGTGCAAGCCAATGAGGGCGAACATGGTCTCGTCCATAAATTCGTACACGGTGACACGTCGCATAATTATCAGTTGCGTGCGCCTGACCTTCAGAATGTCCCGACATCTTATTATGTCGAGGGCGGTTCCATTCATGTGTCAGTGGAGGCATTGCGCGAAACGCTTGGGGGCAATGTGGATGTTGCTGTGGTTGGCTTGGGTGCGGGTGCAATGATTTGCTATGAACGACCTGGGGACAATTGGATGTATTTTGAAATTGACCCCGCCGTCGTCGATCTGGCCCGTAACACAGAATATTTTAGCTATATTGAGGCCTGTGCACCACAAGCAGATATTCGGATTGGTGATGCAAGACAAAAACTAGATGATGTTCCTGACGGTTCTTTGGATATGATTGTCATAGATGCCTTTAGCTCAAATTCAATTCCAGCCCATCTCGTAACGCGTGAAGCACTGGAACTCTATCGGTCGAAGATGACCCCAGAGGGTTTGGTTTTCTTCCACACATCCAACAAAATGCTCGATGTAACCTCAGTTGTGGCTCGATTAGCAGAGGATGCAGATCTAACAGCCCGCTATATAGACATCGGTGAATTTGAGGGAAATCCATATGCAGCATACGGCGCTCGCGCGACGGGCATTTTGATGGGACCGGAAACGATAATGAATGCGGTTACGGCCGACGATAATAGATTCCAAAATTGGACACCCAGCCGTCATGTAAAACTATGGACGGATGACTATAGTTCTGTGGTTGGAACATTGCTGGCTCAGACCTTGAAAGACGGTAAGGCCACGCCCATAGGGGCAGAGTAACCAAATCAGGAGTTTCCCATGCCCTCATTCGATGTCGTTTCTGAAGTCAATTTAGCTGAAGTTGACAATGCTGTCCAAAATGTGACCCGCGAGATTTCAACACGATATGATTTTAAAGGCTCTAAATCGACTGTTGAAGTTAAGGACGGCGGACTGACAATTTTTGCTGATGACGAATTGAAGTTAAAGCAAGTTCAAGAGATCCTGCGTGGCAACCTGTCAAAGCGCGGGATCGAACCGGGTCAGCTCGATTATGGCAAAGAGGAAAAAGCGACGGGCATGGCTGTGCGTCAACGCATCACGGTTAAAGAAGGCATTGATAAGGAAACAGCCAAAAAGGTGGTCAAAGCCATAAAAGGCGAAAAGATCAAAGTGCAAGTCGCGATACAGGGTGAAGAACTACGTGTGTCCGGCAAAAAGCGTGATGATCTACAGGCCACCATGCAATTTATCAAATCAATGGGTCTGGAGCAGCCTGTACAGTTCAAAAACTTTCGCGATTAGCGCCCGTCAAAAGCCAGGCGTCCTCCGACCATTGTCAGCACAGGCTCCGCAGTCAGGATGTCCGGTCCATCCGCAGTCATAATATCGGTTCCAAAGACAGTAATGTCCGCTTTTTTACCGACTTCGATGGATCCCGTCTCCTCCTCTTGAAAGGCCGCATAAGCTGGCCAGATTGTGAACATTTTCAAGGCTTCTTGTGCTGTGACCTTTTGTTCAGGGTTCCAATCTTCATTACTGAAACCTTTGAGGTCTTTACGCTGGGTCGCCGCATAAAACTCAATACGTGGATCACCGACTTCAACGGGCGCGTCAGAACCGCCCGCGATTATAGCGCCGCTATCTATAAGCGCTCTCCAAGCATAAGCGCCGTCCAAGCGATCCGGTCCGAGACGCTTTGGTGCGAAATGCAAATCACCAATCGCGTGGCTGGGCTGCATGGAAGGAATAACGCCCAAATCGACGAAACGCTGAATGTCGCCGGTCTCGATTATCTGCGAATGTTCAATCCGCCAACGTGGGTCTTTTTCTGCCCGCTGACTTGAAGGCACACGATCAAAGGCAGCTTCATACCAATCCAGAACCATCCGATTGGCCCGGTCCCCAATCGCGTGAGTATTGACTTGCGTTCCATTTCTTAATGCGGCGTCGAAAATTGCCTTTGCCTGATCCTCTTTTAGCAACATTAAGCCGGAGTTTTTTTCATCATCGGAGTAGGGGGCGAGCAAAGCAGCACCGCGAGATCCCAACGCACCATCTGCATAGAGTTTTATGGCTCGTGTTGTAACGAGTTGGTTCTGAGCATTTTTCATATTGCTCATATTTGCGAGAGTCTGTGTTCTGGCTGGGAGGAGATCGACAGAATTATAGACGCGAATTTTAATTTTTTTATCCCGCGCCAAACTGTTCAGCATTGGAATATCAGACGGATCAACTGACATGGAGTGTATGTTCGCCCATCCGCGTGACGCATAGAGTTCTGCGCCACGGATATAGGCCTCTTCTTTGCGGTCCGCCGTCAAAACCGGCATCAGAGATTGAACCAGACCGGCAGCATTGTCGATCAACATACCTGTAGCTTCACCTGCTTCATCCCGGTTGATCGCACCGCCAAAGGGGTTTTCAGTCTCTGCCGTTATATTTGCCTCTGTAAGTGCGAGGGAGTTGACGACGCTGGCATGGCCATCTGCGCGCTCCAAAATCACAGGATGCGATGTCGTGACAGCATCCAAATCCGTGCGGTTAGGAAAGCGACCTTCAGGCCAATGCGTTTCAATCCAGCCCCGACCATAAATTGACTGGCCCTCAGGTGTTTCTGCGACGACCGCAGCTAACTTGGATTTCAAATCTTCAATGGACGTTGTACCCTCGAGGTTCAATGTCATTTCACGAAGACCAATTCCGATCAAATGGCCATGAGCATCCGTGAATCCCGGATATGCGGCGGCACCATTTAAATCGACGATTTTTGAATTTCCGCCTGCAGAGTCTGCGCACCAATCACCTTCATCAGGCCCGGCATATGTGATGATGCCTTTGCGTATAGCGACCGCTTCCACTTTTGGCGTGTCGTCATTTGCCGTGTAAATGGGACCGCCTGATATGCACCAAGCTCTAGCAAAATTAGGGGCTGAGTCGACTTCTGGTTTAGCCTGACACCCTAGTAGGGTAGTGCAGGCGAGGAGAGCGCAGATTGAGATTTTCTGAATAGGCATAAGGGCTCACTTTCTGTAGCCCCTATGGCCTGATTAGGGGTCAGGCTGCAAGGTCGGAAGTATTTCGTTTTGCAAAAACACGGTCAATAGCACCTAAAACTTCTGTGAGCTTTATGGGTTTAGCCAGAGCATCATCCATGCCTATATTTTTACAAAGTCGTCTTTGCTGATATTGTGGATCAGCCGTCAGCGCGATGATCGCGATATCGGTATAAGCCTGTTGCGATCCTCGAATGGCAAGGGTTGCTTCGATACCATCCATGACAGGCATATGGATATCCATGAGCACAACATCATATTGGTCATTCTCATTTTGAGCATTTTCAAGGGCCTGAATCGCTTCAATCCCATTTTCTGCGACATCAATATGTTTGACCAATGTGCCCAAGAGAGATGAGACCACCATGTGATTTGTTGCATTGTCATCAACAACGAGAACCTTGAGAGCCGCATATTCAGACGCAGGAGGTGTTGCATTCTCCAACATATCCTCGACCAAGCTCTCGCTCGTGTCGCGTCTACGATCTTCCTCACGACGGTCAACCTGAATGGGAAGCGTTAAGGCAATAACGGTCCCCGATCCAATTTCAGATTTAGCCGTGATTTGACCACCCATGAGTTCGATAAGCTGTTTGGTGATATTCATTCCTAAACCCGTCCCACCAAAGCGACCGGAAATAGTTTCATCGGCCTGTGTATAGGCTTCGAATAAATTCGAGAGCTGTGCTTTGTTCATCCCGATTCCGGAGTCTTTTACGACGGCGACAAGATTATTTTGCCCCTTTTTCTCCAAAGTTGTCAAAACCACCTGTATCCGCCCGGCGGGAGAGAACTTTACGGCATTTGAAATCAGATTATTTAGGCATTGCTCATATCTGTGTGTATCAAAAATGATTGATTCCGGAACGCTGGGATCGACCCGGCATTGGAGATGTATTCCGTTTTCAACGGCCTTTTGTTCCCAGAGAGCACAAACTGATTCGACGGCTTCGCGCGGGGAGGCGGCCTGTGGATCAAGCTGGATTTTTGCCTCTGCCAATTTTGTATGCTCCAAACTTTCATCCACGATTCTTATGATTTTTTCAGCAGAGGATTGAATGAGCTCGAGTTTAGGCAAGATTTTGGGGTTTTTGTCATGATGAATAAGAGCGTCAGCGATACCAACGACTGCATTCATCGGCGTTCGGATTTCATGCGATAATCGTCCCAAAAAAGCGTTCTTAGCACTCAAAGATTTCTCTGCTCGCTCAATGGCTTTTCTAAGATCGTCTTGCACGCGTAATTGTGCCGTTACTTCGGAATAGAAAAAGATATATCCGGTTACGACCCCTGACTCGGAAATTTGCGGTGTCGCTTGCACCTTTACCCAAATTGTATCGGCTTGACTACCTCTTGTGCGAAATGTTCCGGTCCAAGGTTCTTTAGCCTTATGCGCGGTTAACCAAACTGACCTCAATTTAGCGTAATCATCGGGATGAATAACATTTTTTAGGTCCTCAGTGACAAGTCTGTAGGCCAGGCCATCCCTTTGATCCTTTTTAGATAAATCGCTGTTTAACTGAAACGACTGAGTCTCAACATCAAAAATAATATATCCGGAACTACTGCTGTCTAAGGCAACTTTTAAGGCATGTTTTTCTACATATGTCTTTGTTACGTCCCGACAACTTAACACGTAAAACCCGTCTTCCTCTATGTCTTGACGGAACTGGACACGTCGACCCGAAGGCGTCAAAAAATTCAACGTTCGATGATTATCCTCATCAGGAGACACAGGCTTGGAAAACTCCGCTCTCACAAGATCAACGAAGATGCTTGGGTCACCGGGGCCAAAATCGCCTCTGACTGCGAGTTGCCCCGCAATGTCGAGTAGGTTTGCACCCGTAAAATCAGAAGAAGCATCCAATTCGAGTATTTCTGCTATCTGTTTATCATAGAACTTGATCTCAAGATCAGTGCCCACCACCAGTATTGCCATACCGCCTAAACGGCCTGCTCGGGAAAGCCATTCAAACTGCAAAGCCTGTAGTTTGGATAGGGGGATTTGAGGTTCAGACGCGATATCAGATGGTAGATTTGCCATAATTAGTCGGCCTTGAAACAAAAACTTAAGGCTGTTTCGCATCAAAAAGCGAAAATCAGGTTAAGTTCCGACTATTTAAGTAAGAAATTTGATTGTGTGAGTTGTGTACTGGTGCCGCGAGGGAGAATTGAACTCCCGACCTCATCATTACCAATGATGCGCTCTACCACTGAGCTACCGCGGCGGGTCACAACGACGACATTTGCCAGCCGTTTCAGTTTCAGAGGTCTATATGGATTTTGACGTTTATCGCAACAGTGAAATGTAGGCCCGCCTATCCTCATATTGCTCTATTGAACTCTTCCCAACACAGTCTAAATCTTTATCATGTCTGAAAAAGGTCATCCAAGTAAAACAACACGTGAGGAACGTTTAGCCGCAAACTTGCGAGCCAATTTACGGCGGCGGAAGCAGGCGGCTCGAAAGGTTAAATCCTCGTGTGTCGAACGCCCGGCTGCTGACGATCCAAATCCTGACAAACCCTCGCCTTGAAATGGCCTGCTACCACGCATAACACGCGCGAATAGATAGCGGTGAAAGATCAACATGGACAAGATAGTCATTGAGGGCGGCTTCCCGCTAAATGGTGAGATCAGCATAAGTGGCGCAAAGAATTCTGCCATCAAGTTGATGGCTGTCTGTTTGCTGACAGATGAGCCGGTTACCCTTACAAACATGCCGCGTCTAAGAGATACGCGGTCTATGTCAGGCCTGTTGAGACATCTCGGTGTTGAGGTGGATGCAGGTGATGCAGATGTCATGAAGATGCATGCACCAAAACTGACGGAATTGACTGCGCCATATGATTTGGTTCGTAAAATGCGCGCAAGTTTCAATGTTTTAGGGCCGCTTCTTGCACGTGAACATAAAGCCAAAGTCTCCTTGCCGGGCGGTTGCGCCATTGGTGCGCGGCCTGTTGATTTGCATTTGAAGGCTTTGGAAGCCTTGGGTGCGAAAATTGAGCTGGATGCAGGCTACGTTATCGCATCAGCCAAAGGCGGCTTAAAGGGCGCAGATATTACATTCCCATTTGTGAGTGTCGGTGCAACGGAACACGCCATGTTGGCGGCTGTCTTGGCTGACGGAGAGACCGTTCTGAATAATGCGGCGCGTGAGCCTGAGATTGCAGACCTCGCAAATTGCCTCAATGCCATGGGTGCCAAGATAATGGGGGCAGGGCGTTCTGAAGTCAGAATCCAAGGCGTTGAGCGTTTGT
>CAYZGF010000064.1:0-10673 GCA_964477595.1 uncultured Algimonas sp. | reverse complement strand
AGCAAGGTCATCTCGAGTTGGAGTTTTTCGACGCCGAAATCGTCTGACAATCCATACACTAGCGTCAGGCGGTCACGTTTGTCAGCTTCAGGGGGGTCAATAATTTCGACTTCGGGAGGGAGGTCTTCCGTCACATTTAAGGCAAAGCTTTGGCGGGACAGGCCGACGCGAAATTCAACGCGCGCGGTGTCATCAATAATCTCGCGCACTTCAAAACTCTTTGCCCCCAAACGTGTCGGTGTCAGGAAGCGAGACGACCAGCCCTGTTGCAGGCGTGGGCGTGGAGCCGTTTTCGTGCCGGAAATCCGTGCGACAAATTCACTGCCTGCCGGGACGGCAACATCTGCGCCGTCTTTGAAATAAATGGGGGGACGGCCTGTGTAGGCGGGAGGGTCAATCCAGGCTTCATAGCTGATCTGGCTCGACCGTATAGGCGACTGCCAGCTTGGCGAGACTGCCATGCGAAGGCGTTCAAAAGAAAATCCGGCCATGTAAATCGCTGCCGCCAAAAGACAGGCAGGGAGTGCAAAGCGCAAATAATAAGGATCGACTGTTGAGAGAGCGGGTCTTGGCGTCGCGCGCTTCAGCTTTTTTGCTTGCTGTAAGGCCTTCTTTTGATGTGACGGCCAAACATCTGCGGAGAGGGCCGGGCGGTCATCCAAGACATCCAGAGGGCGATGGGCTTGACCGGAGTCTAATTCGACACGGCGCCGCGCATCAGACTGAGACGGTCGTCGAAGGCTTAGCGCGCGCAGCACTGACCTCGCGACAAAAAACAACGTCACAGCGAGAGCAATTAAGCGGACGGGATCGCCGATCCATTGCCAGAGCCCAATCCACGCGCCGAGGCTGAATAGTCCAATGGCGACGAAACCCGGTGCGAGTATGGGGGCGTAGATTTCCCAAAACAAACGGAGACGCGCGCGCAAAACGAGGCGCTGGGTCGAGGCGATAAGATTGTCGAAATTCTCTGACATGCCTCTTGTTTATAAGCGTGTCAGCTTTGCTGTCGCGTTAAATGTCCGTGACATTTTCGTGTTTTGTCAGCCAGTCGGGCACAGATTCGGTCTTCAGAATGTCTTCTACAGAGGGTCTGGCCCGAATTATCGCATATTCTTCTCCATTCACAAGAACTTCAGGGACAAGCGGGCGTGTGTTATATTGGCTCGCTTGGGCTGCGCCATAGGCACCCGCTGAATGCAAAACGATCAAATCACCGCTTTCCAGTTTCGGCATTTCACGCCCTTTGGTGAAGGTATCACCGCTTTCGCAGATTGGGCCGACAACATCATAAGTTTCCATCTGATCCAGATCACCTTGGCGAACGGGTTCAATATCGTGATAAGCGTCATAAAGTGCGGGACGTAAGAGATCATTCATCGCCGCATCAATGATCAGGAAGTCTCTGTCCTCACCGCGTTTCACATAGAGAACTTCTGATAACAACACGCCCGAATTACCGGCGATCATACGCCCGGGCTCAAAAATCATCTCCACATCCAGATCTGCTGTCAGGCGCTTTACGAGCGCCGCATATTCTGACGGCGGCGGCGGGGCCGCGGCATTATTTCCGTAAGGAATGCCTAAGCCACCTCCAATATCGAAACTGGAAATTTTATGACCCGCTGCGCGCAAGCGTTTGATCAACCCTGCGACTTTGACGATCGCGGCTTCAAAGGGGGCTAAGTCAGCGATCTGACTGCCGATATGAACATCGACACCGACGATCTCAATGCCGGGAAGATTAGCGGCTTCTGCATAGGCGGTTTCGGCTTGAGACCAAGCGATACCGAATTTGTTCTCTTTCTTGCCTGTTGAGATTTTCGCATGTCCGCCTGCCGTCACATCAGGATTAACGCGGAAAGCAACGGGTGCAATTTTACCCATTTCAACGGCTACATCATTCAAGACATGGAGTTCGGCCAGGCTCTCTACGTTAAAAACGCGGATGTCGACCTCAAGTGCGTCCCGCATTTCTTGTCTTGTTTTGCCAACGCCTGAAAAGACGATTTTGTCAGCTGGAATGCCTGCGGTGAGTGCGCGTTTTAATTCGCCACCCGACACGACATCTGCTCCGGCACCTTGTTCTGCCAAGGTTGCCAAGACGGCAATATTGGAATTTGCTTTGACCGAATAGGCAATCAGTGATTTCGTATCGGCAAAACTATCGGCAAATACGCGGTAATGGCGCGTAAATGTGGCTGTTGAGTAAACGTAAACAGGTGTGCCCACTTCAGCCGCAATACGGGCTAAGGGAACATCTTCGGCGAACATTTCGCCGTCTTGATAATCAAAATGACGCATGGTTTAGAAATCGGCCAAAGGGTCTTCATCAAGATCGTCGAAATCATCTTCAAGATAATCCAGATCGTCTTCATCTTCATTTTCATCGTCCAAATCTTCTGTGGGGACGCGTTCCGGATCGACTTTTGCATCACCTCCAAAAACAGGCGGAGGTGTTTTTAATGAACCTCGAATGCCGCATCCTGACAGCAAGCTGACCATCAAGAGTGACAGTATCGTCATTTTTATGCTTGAGTTCTGCTTGCTAAGGCCAGTGAAAGTCATGATCATCCTCTTTGTCTTGAGGAGCGCATAACGGGAAAACGCCAGAGATGAAATACGCAATTCTGCCATTTGCGCTCACAGTTCTGTGCGGAACTGTCACAGCCGTTCAAGCGAAGGACCAAAAATTACGGGGAGAGACATTCTGTTTTCCCGCAAAGGACGTGCCCAAATTGGTGAGCGAGCTTGCGGAGGTAAAACCAAAACGCCGAAACATAGTCGATGTGCGTTTGCAGCCGCGCTTTATTATTAAAGATGATGGGGTGTGGCCGGATCGTTTTTATCTGGCCAAAGAAGGCGAGCTTGTCACTGATCTTCCTTTCTCACGTGAAACCGGAGCCGTCCCGACATTCATTGCTGCGGCAACGGAACGCCCGGATACGGATATTTGCGTTGATGATCCAACCCGCGCGGACCGCCCGGAAGATGATGAAGGGCTTTATTTCGAAATGGGGCTGTCGCCGCTTTTCAAATCCACGCCGGGCCAGCATGATATTGCAGAGCTTGAGGAAGCCGCCAAAGACGGGAAGAAGTTTTATAAGAAAATGCTACCGGACGCCTTGGCGATTTTTATGCCTGATACAGATTATTTCGCCATACGTATGATTGATCGCAAGGCGGTTCCGACCGCAATGGCCGCGAGCGGTGAAATGCAAACAAAGCTGGATATGGAGGTTTTTAAGGACATGTGGGTTGTCAGTTTGGATGACATTGAAGAGGTCGGTGCCGATAGCCTTATCATTGACGGTGGTGCCTATGATCTACAACCCGTGCCATCGCCAAAAACCATGCGTAAATTCGGAATGGGAGATGCAGTCAGTGCGGAATAAATTATTATTGGTTGCGGCCATTACTTTGTCGGCAACACCGGCTTTTGCAGGGGAAGCCTGTCGATCGGCCAAAGATCTCGTCAATGTTGCGCAAAGTTTTTACGGCGACGCGCCCGAACTGAGAAACGTTATCACCCCAAATATTGATCTGGCCCTCAAAGGTATAAATGGCGCTGCTGATCCGACGGCTATGCTTTATCGGCACGAGGGCGAAGAATACGTCCTGCCTGTTATAGATGGAAAATTGACTGGCTTGGAAAAGGCAGCGGCCTGGTCAAAGGACGGAGAAATGTGCCGAATGGTCGGGGATGAACTCGCACCGACAACTGAAGGCGATTCCGTTGAAGCCAGTATGAATTTCACCTTTACCTATAATCGTAAGGATGGATTATTCTCTGTCGAGGAGTTGAAAGAGGGAGCCAAAGACGGGTCCAAGGTCATGAAAGGTCTTGCTCCCGGAGGTTTGGGCTTTGTTGTACCGGGACTAAAGGCGCTCTCACTCCGCGCGCCCGAAGGGGTTGATATTAAACCGGCTTATGAATTCACCAGAAAGGGTGAAGCTGTCAGCGTAAAGGCTTCACCGATCGGCAACACGACACTCTTTCGATTGAAAGACATCAAGTCCGCCAAAGCGGATATGATGATGATAACAGGTGAGTATCGTTTGGATGCGACCTTCAAATTTGACCCTGAACAAATTGCCGAAGCTGAGGCGAAACGTCTCGCGGAGCTACCAGTCTCTGAAAACTGAGAGACTTGCAGTCCGGTATTTGGGCGTTAACGTGGAGTTATGTCCACGACCATAGACACCGATAGTCCGTGTAAGTTGATCTGCACACTCGATATCTCTTCCGGCGTTTGCACCGGGTGTGGACGCACACGTGCGGATATTGCGGGTTGGATTGGGTATAGTCCCGCGCAGCGGGCCTTCGCCAATATTGAAGCGGCAAAGCGCCTTCGGGCGTTGGAAATTAAGGACTGAGTCTTATGTCTGAACCCAAACCCGACAGAACCGAGATGTGGAAAGCGTTGAAATGGACGATGATCCTTTTGGTAGCTTTGCTGATCGCAGTTGGGGTTTTTAAAGCTTATCAAATCGCGACAGCACCAGCGCGTGTGGTGAGCGATGCCGCCGGATCAGTAAAGGCGAGTGCAAACGCCGTTTTAAATCGTCTGGACATCCCGATTTCGAAACAACGACGATTTGATAAACTTGCCAATTCCGCTTTCGCTTCTCTCAATGCGATGGATGAAATGCCCGCAGACGGCGTGAAGGCGCGCGGATTCCGCATGGCCAATTTTCGCGGCGCTCAAAACCGCATATGCGAACTGACTTATGACTTTGGCTCTGGTGATGTGCCTGTTTTTATCGGCGCGGATAATTCAGCCCATGAAGCGGCTAAAGCTGTCGGGTCCGATGCGGACCGCCTCATTCGTATTGTGGTCGTCAGTTCTGAAGAGACTTTGGGACTCAACGCTGAATATGATGAAGAGGCCGGGCATTGGGAGCTAGGCTGGCGAACCAGTTCAGTGAATAAGCCTTACCCTGATGATTGGGCAGAAACACCCATCACCAACATTCTGGCCAATGTGCCAAAGGCTTGCGAAAAAACGCCTTAACCAAGCTCTGATTTCCAACGGGCGACTTGTTTTCTGACATTAGTTGGAGCCGTCCCGCCATAACTCGTCCGACTACTGGCAGACGCGAGGGGCGTCAGGACATTATAAATATCAGCCGTAATTCCGGCCTCAACGCTTTGCATGTCTTCCAAGGACAAGGCGTCGAGTGTTTTCCCCTGTGTCTCTGCCATCGCAACGATTGTTCCGGTGACATGATGGGCGTCGCGGAAGGGCATATTCAAATTCATAACAAGCCAGTCCGCGAGGTCAGTCGCGGTGGAAAAGGCCGCCCCGGCGGCGTCGGCCAAACGCTCTTTATTTGGCGTCATATCCGCAACCATGCCTGCCATTGCTGCGAGCCCTAATTCCAAAGCATCGAAGGCATCAAAAACAGGTTCTTTATCTTCTTGCATATCTTTCGAGTAGGCGAGGGGGAGTCCCTTCATCACGATTGTTAGTGCGGTGAGTGCGCCCATAATGCGTCCAACTTTGGCCCTGACAAGTTCAGCTGCATCCGGATTGCGTTTTTGCGGCATGATAGAGCTGCCAGTTGTGAAAGCATCTGTGAGCTTTACAAATTGGAACTGGGCACTGGTCCAAATTACGATTTCTTCGGACAGACGAGAGAGATGCGTCGCGCAAATCGTCGCTGCGCTCAAGGCTTCCAGCGCGAAATCGCGTGCGGAAACGGCGTCCAGCGAATTGGCCATAGGACGATCAAAGCCCAGAGCCTTTGCCGTCATATCCCGATCAATGGGATAGGGCGTCCCAGCCAATGCGGCTGCGCCTAATGGACTTTCATTGAGGCGCGCATGGCAATCTTCAAATCGTGATCGGTCCCGTGCAAACATCTCCGCATAAGCCAGCATATGATGACCAAATGTGACCGGTTGGGCAGACTGCAGATGCGTAAAACCGGGCATGATAACGTCAGCATGTTCATCCGCTTGATCGACAAGTGCATTGATGAGCACAGTGAGTTGCGACTGAAATAACTCGACGTGGTCGCGAACCCAAAGTCGGAAGTCAGTCGCGACCTGATCATTACGGGATCTGCCCGTATGCAAACGCCCGCCGGCTTCGCCAATTTTGTCTTTTAAACGGGCTTCGATGTTGAGGTGGATGTCCTCCAGCTCTTCCGACCAAGGAAATGTACCGCCTTCGATTTCGGCTTTTATTTCATCCAGCCCGGAATGGATCGCGTCCCGGTCCTCAGATGTGATAATGCCTTGCGCCGCCAGCATGTTGGAATGCGCTTTCGATCCGGCAATGTCTTGCGCTGCCAGTCTTTGATCAAAGCCTATAGACACATTTATGGCCTGCATGAGGGCGCCCGGACCTGCGGCAAAGCGGCCCCCCCACATCTTCTGGCCTTTTCCATTTGGCTTATCTATTTGGTCGTTCATGACGTCCTCAATCTTTTCACTCGGCAATGCTATTCGCGCAGTTTTACTTGTGGGGCTTTTCGGCGTGCTGTTCGTGCTTGTCCAGTCCTGTCAGCGTCCTGCCACAGGATTAAACCTATACGCCAAAGACAGTCTTAAGAAACTCACATCGCGCGAAAATCCACCTTTGCCGCCAATGACGATTTTTCAAACTGTGGATGACCGCGAATTGAAGCTGGAAGATTTGCGCGGGAAGACCATCTTGCTCAATGTTTGGGCGACATGGTGTCCACCTTGCGTCAAGGAAATGCCGTCACTGGATCGTTTGCAAGACTTGCGAGGCGGCGAGGATTTTGAGGTTATTACAATCTCAATCGATCGCACGAAATATGAACCCGCAAAGTTCTTTGCCGATAATGACATCAAAAATCTCACCCCTTGGCATGACGGCTCCTACGGAATTCCGGGAAATCTCCAACTGAGAGGCTATCCAACGACACTGGTTTATAATCCCGAAGGTCGTGAAATCGCTATCCTAGAAGGAGATGCGGAATGGGACAGTCCGGAAGCGCTGGCGTTGATTGATTATCTGATTGCAAAATAAAATCCTTGCCATTGTTAACGTAATAGTATTACGTTACATTAACATCAGCAGGGAGAATATCATGTCACGTCGATTGAACCGTGTGTCTCAGCAGGATCAAGACGGGGTGAATATGACACCCATGTTGGACATTGTTTTCATTCTCCTGATCTTCTTCATTGTAACCGCCGTTTTCCTTGACGAAAGGGGCGTTGATTTTACGCAGGCGCAAGGTGATGCCCCTCCGGGGCCGCCGACCTCCGCTATTACTATCGTGGTCGATGCAGAGAACGTCATCTCTGTCCAAGGTCGTGTTGTGCCGCTGGCTTTTGTCGAATCCGAGGTCCAGCGTCACTTAGTGTCCAAGCCGGATGCGGCCATTGATTTGCGTGCTGCAAAGACGGCGCGTCTCGCGAATATTGTGACCATCAAAGACGACATGGAGCAGGCAGGTCGATCTGTCAGATTCGAAACTTTTACACCAACGGTGATGGCGGCGCAGTTGAACTAGGCCCTTATTCCAGACTCGCCAAAATCTCTGCCGCGAATTTCGGACCATCGAAATAATTCCCCCACCAGTCATAGCCACGCCTAACCATCACGGCGTTTCTGGATGGTACGATGATTAAGAACTGCCCGCGATTGCCCAGCGCGGCATATGTGTCATTCGGTACGCCTGCGTAATTCTCATAGCGCCAGAATTGCGCGCCATATCCTCGACCCGGTTCACTAGCCGCATCTCCTTGGCGATTGGCAGGTTGTGCTGCGGCGGGTGCGGCAACGTAATCCGCCCATCCTTTGGGCAATATCCGTTTCGGTTTGCCGTCATACAGCCAAACGCCGTCATCAAGATAGAGCTGGCCCAACCGTCCCAAATCCCGCGCTGTCGTCCAGACTTGGCTGGAGAGAATGAAATCTCCACCCCAATCCATTTCGGGTACGGTATTATACATACCGATGGGATGGAGTAGTGCTTTGAATGGAAACGCATGGAACTTACGGTCATTATCCACTGCTTCGCGCAAGGCCCGGACGGCCAGCATTGTGTCATTATTCGCATATTTCCAACGTGTACCGGGCCGGGCTTCCAGCGGATTTCGGGTGGCTTGTTGTGCCATTAATCCCCCGCCGAAATAGACTTGATCCGTTCGGTTTCCGCTTTTGCCGGGTTCGGGATCGCTATGAAGGCCACTCGCCATTTGCAGTAGGTTCTCTATGGTAATCTCTGCACGCGGGTCACCCGGTCGGGACCAAGCGTCGAGCTCGGCTTTATCCGAGACTTCCAATATATCGTCTTCGACTGCGGCTCCAATGATTGAGGCGCCGATTGATTTTGCGACGGACCATGTTCTTTGTGACGTATCCTTATTCCAACCTGTCCGATATCTTTCACCAGCGATACGTCCGTTTTGCAGCACCAATACAGATGACGTCGCACCGCCAAATTCGCCTGCAAAAACTTTGGCGATTGACGTCTCCAAACCATAAATATCAACGCCGTCGGGGAGTGGCGCGTTAGGTTGCAAGTCTCCCATCGGCCATGGCACGATGGACATATCGCGTTTCTCGGCTTTTAACTTCACCCGAGGAAGGATTTTTATATCCTCAAGAGAAGCCCCTTGTGGAAGAGCCGTACAGCCCAAATGCTCTCGCCAAGCAGAAATGCGTGGCGGCATATCTTCAGAAAATACCACGCTGACAGTTTTCGCCGCTGCATCAATTGTAGTTTCACCAAGGGCGGCCATTCCGCCTGCAAAGTCAGGATAAATATTATCAAGCTCATCGCTGGCAATTTGATCAGCTGTTTTTCCACCATTGAAAGTGGCAGAGCAGGTAAACATGGCTTTGTATCCTGCGGCCAAGGCTTTGTCTTGAAGACTTGCTTCTTGTGCAAAAGCTAGCCCTCCCATTAAAAGAGACAAGGGCAGGGCAAGACTGACTTTCATTTTTCAGCTTCTGTTTTGTAAAGGGCCAAGACTTCGGGCCATGTCTTTTCAAAATATTTGCGACCTTTGTCCCAATCCTCACCCTGACCAAAACCGGTGTGGAATAGTCTGACTTGGGTTGTGTCTTTATCCAACTCGACAAATTCTAATTGTAAAACCGTCAAATGGGGACGTATCTCCGGCATATAGGGTGGCATGGCCCAGCTGACATTGAGCATACGCTTGGTTTGCCAACCTAAAACCTCACCCATATCATTACCGCGAGACCCTTCGGGAGCTGAGGGCGCGAAATATAAACGATATGCACCACCGGGTTTCATTTCGATGTCTGCGGCTTTCGCAAAGAATGACGTGACGCCTGCTGCAGTTGTCCAATCGTCCCAAACATCGGAAACGGGAGCGTCCACCGTGACATCAGCGTAAATCATCGGCCGGAGTTGTGCATTGGCGGAGTTAGTCGACGCTAGGAAGAGCGCTATTACGGCGGAGACAAATAGATTGAGACTATTCCACTTCAGCATTATCTTCAGTCTCAATGTCAATGATGGTAACTGTTACGCGTTTAAACCAAGGTTCTTTGCGAAGTTTCTCAATTTTTTTGGCGCGATCATTTAAGAATTGTTGCACATCTTTCCCAAGCGCAAATCCGTCAATATCTGAAGATACTGAAAGTCTTTGCCGTCCTCGCTCTCCATATCCAGCGGTGATGTCATTGACGACATTATCATATCGATTAACACCGCGATATCCGGCCTTGATATATTCCGCAAAGACTTCTTCACGAAGTCGCTTTCGAAAGTAAGCTTCCACATCATTCGTAAAATCCGGAAAGTACCAAGGCGCGATGTCATGATAAATTCGACTGACTTTGCCTTTGTCCATACCTCGCAATGAGTTCGCATATTGCTCTGCATTTGATTTGATTTGATTTCCTAACTCAGATGCATTGTAGGCGACATTTGACAAGGAGGGGCTGCTGGCATCGCCGAGATAAAAAGCAAAAGCTACGTCAGGATTATCCCAATTCGGATAGACGATACGTTCACGAATGTCCCTCAAAGACAGTGATACTTCATTGATCGTTATGAGCTTCGCATCGTGAAGTGTGAGATCGGATCCATCAATAGGTTTGATTTTTTCCGGCCGTCTCTGTGGTCCAGGGTAATTTTCAGCCACTTCACGAATAACAACTGCGTTATGTAAATTTATCCAATAAGCCAGCTGCTCATTGCGAGGCATTGCAGGAATGTCCAGTCGATTACCGACGTCTTCAAGTTCTGAAACATATTCGCGTATAGCTGTTTTTACATTGCTTCGCATGTGAGGATAAAGAACCTTATTTCCCTCCAACCTGAATGGTGAGTTATGTGTTCTGGAAATGCGTGTACCGGTCTCACGTGCAGGAACTCTAAACGGTGTGCGCGTGCTTGGGCCCATGTAAAGAATGATGTCGCCCAAAAGCCCACTCCACGCGCCATATCCAATCTGAGAGTTTTTTGAGGGACGAGGTGTGAATGCTGTGAGGGGAGTGCGAATGTCGACGGTTGAGGCAGATGCGGGCGTCGCATCTATCGTATTTGCGCTGGCGATGCCGGCACCGCCACAGATTACCAACGAAATGAGCATGGGCTTGATATATTGCATTTGATCTCTCCTTTTCACAGAATCAGGAAATTATGGCCCTTGGCACTGGGATCTCACTGAACTTGTAATGTAGCCTTACCATATTCTTACGAAGCTGTGG
>CAYZGF010000063.1:2821-10762 GCA_964477595.1 uncultured Algimonas sp. | reverse complement strand
ATTTGAAACACTTACCAAAGCAGGCGTGGTGACGGCCCTTGAGCGTAGCAGCCGAGATGGAAGAGCCATAGCGTGGCAAGTGCCCGAAGACTTTGAAAGCCAAGCCATTGCGCTCGATATGAAACAGGGCCGCGCGTCAGGTGTGAAGCTACTCTCGCGCCTAGACTTGAATGCACAGCTTGAGAGTCTCGGTGCGACGTGGCTTGACCGTTCGCAGGTGAGTTGGGGCAGAGGCGAGTTGAGGGACGTTAGCTCAAAGATGAGCGCCTTTGCGAAAGAACTCGACAATGCTTTCCAACAGCGCCGCACATGGTTGATTGAGCGGGGCTATGCAGAGCTGAGGCACAAGGAAAACCGTACATCCGTTATCTACAAACGTGGCTATGTGAAAGTCTTAGAAACGGAAGGGTTTAACGGGGCCACTAAAAAGCTGGAGGGCATGACGGGTAAGGCTCACGTCGCAGCACAATCAGGGCGGCTGATTGAAGGCACGGTGTCGCAAAAATATGAACTCTCTCACGGCCCACATGCGCTGATTGAGACACAACGCGCCTTCTACCTCGTGCCGTGGGAAAGTCATCACGCACAGAATTGGGGCAAGCGTATCAAGGGGCGCGTGCTCAGCGGAGGCGGTATTGATTGGGATGCGGGGCTTAGTCGAGGAATCGGACGGTGAACTTGGGGTGAATTCAGCTTGAAATCGTAGTCCCTTGCATCTTCTTCTGAAACCTTACAGACATTCAAAGTGAACTTAAGGCAGATCGAAATCTTTAATGCGGTGTACTTGCAGGGATCCGCATCCGCTGCTGCTCGGTCTCTTGGCGTTTCACAACCAACGGTTAGCAAGGTGCTAAAGCGATTTGAAGATCGGCTTGGATTCAAACTTTTTGAACGGGTTTCTGGACGCCTTTATCCGACATCGCGGGCGCGAACTTTATTCGAGTCTGTTTCGCCAATGTTTGAGCAGTTTTCGGATCTCGAGACTTTAGCACGACGATTAGCGTCCGAAGGAGAGGGGCATCTGAGGTTTGCAATGACACCTGCATTTAGTTTGGAGGTGGGGCCTAAAGCAATCAGTCAATTTGTAACAGTTCACCAGAATGCAACGCTAGAAGCTGAGACCTTGCACGGAGGGGAAATATCGAAACGACTCATTCAAGGAGACATTGACCTTGGTCTCGTTTTCGATGCGCCCCGGTATGCGGGCCTGCAAGCGCAGAGAATTGGGTCAACAGAGTTTGTTTGCATTAGCCGAGCCGCTGACAATTTAATCCCAGAGGGCAATGTTCACATATCGGACCTGGTGAATTTAAATGTCATTCAGTTGAACTCTAAAAGTGTTCTTGGGCAACGTTTGCAAGATAGGTTTCATCAAAGGTTTCAACACTCCAATGCTCCACAACTCATTGTGGAAACGTATTATCTTGCAAAACATCTCGTGCGTCAGGGAGCAGGTGTTGCAATCGTTGATGCTATAACGGCGTTCTCCGGGGATCGCTCGGGTTTGCGTTTTCATTCAATACCCGAATTGGAAACTGTCGGAGTCGATTTAGTGTCTTCACTTGCGAGCCCAGAGACAGATCTCTTCCAAACTTTGAAGCACGCTCTTTCGGATGAACTCTCTCAATTCATAAACTTGAACCTGCATTAATGGGCGGAAAAGTCGATTAAGTATAGACAAAGGCTATATATTTGGAGCTTAATTTCGTTTGTATTTCGAACTGATTACCGTCTAACCATGAAACAGGACGGCATTGCTAAGGGGAGAATGCAAAATGCACACTAGTTTAAAGACCTTACTTTTATCAGGAGCGGCTACAGTTTTCGCGACCTCAGCTGTGTTTGCGCAGGACGTGCCAGACGACGAAGATACGGTGATTGCGGTTGGGTCCCAAATTAGAGGATCTGACATCGCAGGAATACTTCCTGTAACGTCTCTCTCCGTTGAGGATATAGAAGTTACAGCCGCCGTCAGCGGCGATGAGCTACTAGCGTCAATTCCACAACTTGGTGATGTGTCTTTCCGAGAGGGGCGCTTTTCAGGCGTTAATGGTGCACGTGGTGATGTGGGGTCCATCAACCTTCGGGGTGTTGGGACTGGCAACACATTAGTTCTACTTAACGGACGACGTTTAGTGCTTCATCCCGGAACACAGGCCGAAGACCTTGTTCCTGTTGTATCCGTAAACTCTAATGCGCTGCCTGTAACGGGTGTTCAGCGTCTGGAAGTTCTAAGAGACGGTGCATCAGCGGTTTACGGTACTGACGCGGTTGCGGGGGTTGTTAACACGATACTCGACGACAATTATGACGGTTTGCAAGTTAATCTTCAGTACGGGACCTCTGAGGGCACATCTCTGGATGAGATTTCCGGAACCGCAAAATGGGGTAAAAACTTCAACGGTGGAAAATCGAACATCTCTGTCTTCGGCAATGTAATGTTTAGAAATGGAATGCCGGCGTCAGACCTTCGAAATTCATCGACTGAAGACCTGCGAACATTCTTTGTTGGTACGCCGTTCGAAGGCGACACTCAGTTACGCAACTTGTCTACGCAAACACAATTTGGTGAGTTTAGATCTCTAGAGGGTAGCCTTGCTGTCTTTGGAGATGATGATTTTCATATCCAACCCAATACACTGGGGGGCTGTCTTCTTGATTTAGGGAACGGCGCTTGCGCCGATAATGGAGGCTCAATCGATACAGTGCTTCGTTTAGACCGAGCGCGTTATCGCGATATTGTTGGTGATACAGATCGTTATAACCTCTTTGCATTTGCCAATCATGAGTTTGACAATGGCATGGAGTTCTTTGGCGAGGCTTCATATTATCACGCTGATTACTCCAGACGTCGAGAAAGCGCTGCGATCCTTTCAAGTAATAGGTTCGCTGTCTCGGCTGATGCTTTTTACAATCCAGTTGGCGTTGATGTGCAAATCAGGGATTATCGTCCAATCGATACAGGACAGCGCGAGATCAGCGTTAAAAATGATAGTTTCAGACTGCTTGGCGGTCTGCGGGGAACATGGGGCGAATGGGACTGGGAAACAGCAGGCCTTTATTCTCGCGCGGAAACGAAAGACCGGACGAACCGGATCTCCAACACGCTATTCCAACAAGCAATCAACCGAACAGATGCATCAGCATATAACATCTTCTCTGGTGGTAACTTGGGGGACACGAACGCCCCAAGATTTGCTAATGATCAGGCGACTATCGACAGTTTCATTGTTGATGTGAAGCGTGATGGTACGACTGAACTTGCGCTTGTTGACGCAAAAATGTCGACCCCAAATCTGTTCTCTCTACCCGGCGGCGACGTTGGAGTAGCTGTTGGAGCTGAGTGGCGACATGAAAGCTTTGCGGATGATCGTGATGACCGGCTGGATGGTTCGATTACCTTTACTGACACTGTCACCGGCACAACGAACCTTTCAGACGTCTTGGGTTCTAGCCCATCTCCGGATACTGATGGAAGCCGGGATGTCCTATCTGCATTTGTCGAATTCGCGGTTCCACTGGTTAACGAAGATATGAACATTCCACTTGTTCATAGTTTGGATCTGCAACTCGCAGCACGAGCAGAAAGCTATTCTGACGTCGGAGATGTCCTTAAGCCCAAAATTGCTGCGTCATGGCACCTCTTCCCGCAGCTTTCTATCAGAGCGTCTTACTCCGAAGGTTTCAGAGCACCTAACCTAGAGCAGATTAACGCGAATGGCGTGCGCCGCGTAAATGGCGGACGTGAGGATTGGATTTTGTGCGAGGCTATTTCACGTGCAAATGGAACGGCCTTTAACGTTGGCGATTGTGATGGAAATTCCGTTGAAAGTGTTCGAAGCGGTGGCCCTGAGCTGGAACCAGAAGAGAATAAGAACTTCTCTGTTGGTGCCGTATTGGAACCGATTGAGGGACTCACGCTTACGGCTGACTGGTGGCGTATCGAGCAGGAAGATATCGTTGGTATCTTTGGCGATCAAAACCAAATTTCCTTGGACTACCTTCTTAGACTGCAAGGCAGCTCTAACCCGAACGTCATTAGGGAGGCACCAGATGCGACAACTGCAGCGATCTTTACAGCTGCAGGCTTAGATCCCGTTGGTGATGTGATCGAAGTCCGTGATGCTTATACGAATCTGTTCCCTAGAGATATTGAGGGTATCGATTTAGGCGCACAATATACATTCAATATTGGTGAAAGCCGAATTAAGTTGAAAGCAAATGCGGCCTATTTGGATACGTTCTTCCAAACACCGTCTCCATTGGGTCAAAGCATACTGGATGGCGTAGCCGACGGCACTCTGAACGAGGCCGTGGACGTTCCATCATCACAAGACCTAATCCAACAAAATCGTCGCCCGGAATGGCGTTGGACCGGATCTCTTATTTGGGATCACGGCGCTTGGGGAGCCGGGGCTTTCTATCGTTATGTTGGGGATGTGGTCGATACATCCACGAACAATTCCGAGTTTGATGCGCTGCCTGTTGATAGCTTCAAGACACTTAGTGTTTATGGAGATTATACCTGGGAGGGTGAAGAATACGGCATTTTTGATGACGTTCGCATTCGTTTCGGTATTCGGAACGTTGGCGATAAGAAGCCTCCGCTAGCGGATGAATTCGCTCGTGGTTACTTCGTTGGACTGCACAGCAACCGTGGCCGCTATTGGTACACAAGCGTCCGGAAGTCTTTCTAGGCAGCCTTCTATTTCTAAAATTGGAACCGCCTATTACTTGGCGGTTCGGACATTAACTCTTTGCTGAAAAGTGAAGGGGGTTGTCTCTCTCGGCCCGAATTTCAGCGTTCAACACGAAAATGTGGAGGTCAGTTAAATGAAAATATGTGTCCTCGGAGCTGGTGTTGTCGGAGTTTCAACGGCGTTTGCTCTTGCGAGAATGGGGCATGAAGTAGAGGTCATCGATAAAGCGGTAGATGTAGCGTCAGGCGCGAGCCATGCGAATGGCGCTCAGCTGTCTTGGTCTCATACCGATCCACTTGCGAGTCCATCAACTCTCAAAAAAATTCCAAAATTTGTCTTAGGAATGGATCCTGCGATGAGGGTGTATCCTTCACTGCGTATGACTTTCTTTAGCTGGGCGCTCGCATTTTTGAAAAATTGCTCAGCAGGAGCCTTTGTGACGGGGCAAAAAGCGAGAGATGACTTGGCACGAGAGTCTAGCGAGGCGTTACGGAGTTTTGAAAGAGATTTGCCGGGCGGTGCGCTGACACGCACAGGGGTTGGTAAAATTGTATTGGCCCAGACACAAGCGCAGTTGGATTCTATGCACGCCTCCGAACTGTTCTGCTCGGCAGACAAGTGTCTTGAGCATGAACCTGCGCTCAAATCTTGGGGGGGCGAAGTTTTGGGAGCGTTATACGCCCCGGAAGACACTGCCTTGGATACGATTAGGTTCTGCCAACAATTAAAAGATGTCGCGGAGCAAGACTTTGACGTTTCTTTTAAATTTAATACAATAATCGAAAAAATTACGGTAAGAGATGACCGAGTTCAGGCCGTTGAAACGAGTGAGGGCAGTATTTCTTGCGAGGCTATCATTGTTTGTTTGGGAAATGACGTGAATAGATTGATTGGGCCATTGGGCCTTGCAATCCCCCTATATTCAGTACGAGGTTACAGCATCACACTACCTGCGAAGGCGGGTGCGCCAACCGTTAGCGTCACCGATCTCTCCAAAAAAATCGTCTTCGCTAATCTTGGTGACAGAATTAGGATAGCTGGATTTGCAGATATTAATCTGCCAAAATCATCAATCCCAAAGCGCATACAGAATCTAATTAAAATCGCGCGAGAAGGGTGGCCTGATATCGCAGATTACGATGCGGAGCCATCGGCGTGGTCAGGTTCGAGACCTATGACACCTTCTGGAATTCCCGTTATTGGTAAAACCAGAATTGATGGGCTTTATTTGAACGCCGGACATGGATCGCTAGGCTATACTTTCGCAGCTGGAAGTGCCGTGCGCATCGCAAAAGAAATAGGAGGACTACAATGACGCTCTCAAAGACAATTGGTCTCATAGGTTCAATATTAATCTTGGGTGGATGCGCCAGTTCGACGTTACCTAAATCAAAGTCAGCATTCAGTCTGAGCGGCGAAGAGGTTCTTTGTCAAAGTGCCGATGTTGAAATCAGGACAGGATATATCGCCTCTCGGGCCAATAGCTGCACTGTGTTGGCAGATAGACGGTTTGTCTTAACAATTGAACCTGAAGCAAAAGTCGACCCAGAAGGGAAAACAATTAATAATAGTGCATGGTATGGTTTTCGCGTTGTTTCAAATACCTCTAATTCTGTTCGCGTAAGATTAGATTATGTCGGCGGAAAACACCGATATGAACCTAAAATAAGTTCCGATGGGGTAAATTGGTCACGCCTTTCTTCGGATGCGGTGTTGGAGCGAAATGAAAACTCGGTGGAACTTACCCTAGACGCTTCCGAATCCCCCTTATTTGTATCTGCCCAAGAGATTTTTACGCCAGCTGCACATGATGCTTGGACGTATAAGATTGGTGCTAGAGCGGATGCCGCCATATCGGAATTTGGTAAGTCGGCTCGCGGGACGGCTTTGAAACAAATCGATGTTCAAACCGAACCACACAAGAAAAAGCCATATGTTGTGATCGTGGGTCGTCAACATCCACCAGAGGTGACTGGCGCACTTGCGCTCATGCCATTCGTAGAGGCAGCACTGAGTGATACAGATTTATCCAAAGCCTTTTTAGACAAATTCAACTTACTTGTTATTCCAATGATTAACCCCGATGGCGTTGAGGACGGAAATTGGCGTTTTAATACAGGCGGGATGGATCTGAACCGGGATTGGGGACCATTCAGTCAGCCGGAAACACGGGCAGTCAGAAATGCCTTTGAACGATTCCACGAAAATGAGGATGAGGTTATTTTCTTCCTCGACTTTCATTCAACAGGTCGGAACCTCCTTTACACCCAAGCTGATGATGAAGCGACGAACCCACCCATGTTTACAAGAGATTGGGTCGCAGCTGTGAAGGCGCGATTAGATAACGATGTGTATCCTTTCACACGTGAAGCTCGGCACAATTCGGGCAGGCCTATTTCGAAGAACTATATGTATGACAGTTTTGGCATTCCTTCGATTACCTATGAGGTTGGAGATGAAACCCCGCGCGCTGCAATAGAGCAGTCTGCGATAGTCTTTTCAGAGGAGATGATGAAACAGCTTCTAAAGCATGCAGACAAACTATGAGAAATTTGTGGTTTGCGTGTTTAATTGGATTGTGGGCATGCTCGCCCGAAATCGAAGCTGATACGCTCATTATCAATGGCAAAGTCTTCACTGGCGAAAAGTCTGGCGAGGGTCAGTACACCAGCCTAGCAATCTCCGATGGGAAGGTAGTTTTTCTTGGGGAGCAAAGGAAGGTTCGCGCGAAGACGATAGTTGATGCGCAAGGCTTGTATGTTCTACCGGGATTCATTGATCCTCACACGCATAGCTTTTCTGACCTCACATCTGATGATCCAATCAAACGCCGAAACGACAATTATTTATTCCAGGGCGTGACGACCGTTATCAACGGTAATGATGGGTTCGGAGAACCAAATATTGCTGAACAAATGTCTGACTTGGATGAAACGCCAATTGGAACAAACACAGCATTATTCATCGGTCATGGTGCTTTGCGACAAACTGTGATGGGGGGAAAAGACAGCGCGCCCTCAAAGAGTGAGCTGGCGACGATGCTTGAAATTATAGGTGAGGGTATGGAGGCTGGAGCACTCGGACTTTCAACCGGACTTTTTTATGCGCCAGGGAGTTTTTCAGACACGGAAGAAGTCATTGCTTTGGCCCGTAAAGCAGGACGTTATGGTGGCGTATATGACAGCCATATTCGAGATGAGGCGAACTACTCTATAGGACTTATACCTGCGATTGAGGAAGT
>CAYZGF010000063.1:0-2721 GCA_964477595.1 uncultured Algimonas sp. | reverse complement strand
GGGCCTTCCTCTATCCTTATAACATCAACGCTTTCGTCAGAGGGGGAAGCAAATTGGGTTGGGAAGACGTTAGGCGAAATTGCAACGGAAGCAGAAGCGACCCCCGTTGAGATGGCTATTCAAATAGCTCAGCGCGGAGATGCCCGTATCGCCTCATTCAATATGAATCCAGATGATATGCGGCGTTTCATGGAACAAAGCTGGGTTATGACAAGCTCGGACGGGAGCACGGGTCACCCCAGAAAATACGCCAGCTACCCCAAAAAATATCAAGAGTATGTTGTGAGTCAAAAATGGTTGTCGTTTGAAGACTTCGTGTATCGAAGTGCTGGATTGGTTGCAGACACTTTTAATCTTTGTAATCGTGGGTATCTAAGGATCGGGTACGAGGCTGATATAACGCTCATTGATCCTGACGCTTTTGCTCCGAAAGCCGATTTTCAAAACCCCGCAGTGCTCTCAACTGGCGTTCGCCATGTTTTCGTGAATGGAAGGCCTGCTATCTCCGATGGGGTCGCGACAGATATTTTTGCGGGTCAAGCTTTAAGGCGATGCAATCGCGTAGGAGCCGAAAATGCTAAATAAAATGATCGCACTTGGCCTTATATTAGGGCTCTGCATTGGATTAGGCGCGGCGGCAACGCAAAATCCTATTCTTCAATCTATCGCTCGTGAGTCGGCCCCACTTGGAAAAATTTTTATCAACGCAATCCGCATGATCGTGATCCCATTGGTGGTCACGATCATTTTCGCCAGTATCGCCCGGCTGGGTGATATTCGTAAACTGGGAACAATCGGGGGTAAGACTTTAGGTTTCTATTGGCTAACGCTTATTCCGGCGATTGTATTGGGCATGGGTATCATGAGTCTGGGGACCAGGTTCGTTCCTGAGATAACAATGCCTGCGGCTGACGCGATTACAGTGCCAAAGCTGCAAAGTATTACCGATTTTATCGTGAGCCTCGTTCCGTCCAATATTTTTGCGTCTGCGGCTCAAGGAGCAATCTTGCCGCTTATCGTTTTTACAGCGCTTTTCGCTGCGGCAGCAGGAACTTTGGCCGCTGAGCAGCGTGACCGTATGATCACAGCCGCAGAAGATATTAGTGCGGCTCTCATCAAATTGGTTTGGTGGATATTACTGGTTGCACCTATCGGCGTATTTGGCCTGATTGCACCCGCAACGGCTCAGATGGGTTGGAGTGTTATCCAGAGCTTGGGTGTATTTATTGTCTGTGTCGCGATAGGTTTGGGTCTGTATGTTGGCCTGGTCTACGTACCGATCTTACTCATCAAAGCCAAAGTAAAACCCATTGCATTTTTTAAAGGATTGGCTGGCGCGGTTACAATCGCATTCTCAACAACCAGTACGGCGACGGCTATTCCGGTTACCCGTGAGGAAGTCACAAAGAACTTTGGTGTTACAGAAACGATAGCTGATTTATTGGTGCCGCTTGGTGCATCTATGTATCGTCCCGGAAGTGCTTTGTTCCAAGGTGCTGCGATCGTCTTCCTAGCGCACTTGTATGGAGTGCCGCTCGCGCTTGGGGCTTTGGGTGCAATATTGTTTGCCACTTTTCTTGTGT
Source organism: uncultured Algimonas sp. (assembly GCA_964477595.1). GTDB lineage: Bacteria > Pseudomonadota > Alphaproteobacteria > Caulobacterales > Maricaulaceae > Litorimonas. The sequence continues at coordinate 1,138 of CAYZGF010000063.1, read as the reverse complement.
CTCTGACCGTTGCGCCTGTGCCATCTTCTAGCGTTGTAACAATGGCTCCGGCTTTGGAAGCCGTAGGCGTGCCAGCCGCAGGCTTAGCACTGATCCTTGGTGTTGATCGCATTCCAGATATGATGCGCAGCAGTGTGAATGTTATGGGGCAGGCGGCAACAGCCGTACTGATAGAGCCAGATAAATCCGAGTGAACGTTTTTTTAGCAACTTTCGAAAAAGCCAGAGCATCAAGGAAAATACAATGAACGATATTGAGCAACGTCTTTCGGACTTAGGTCTAACCCTTCCTGAACCATCAACCCCAGCAGCAAACTACGTGTCTTACGTTGTCTCTAGCAATCTCGTTTTTATAGCCGGCCAAACGTCGGTAAGACCTGATGGGACTATGATGACGGGTCGATTAGGAGAAGACTTAAACATCGAGAGTGGACAGGAGGCTGCGCGTTATTGTGGTCTGCGATTATTGGCACAAATGAAAGCGGCCTGCGATGGAGACTTAACTCGAGTGAAGCGGGTAGTGAAACTAGGGGGTTTTGTCTGTAGCTTGCCTCAAAATAGCGGTGCAGATATTCCAAAAATAATCAATGGTTGCTCAGATCTTCTTGTCGAGGTGCTCGGTGAAAGTGGAAAACATGCTCGCTTCGCTGTGAGCGCACCTGCGTTACCAAGAGATGCCGCTGTTGAGATTGATGCTATTGTTGAGATCGAGAATGGAAATCTCAACTCGTTGTAGCGTTCGTATGATTTTATGAGATGTACAGCTCTTTCTGTAGTTGAAATATTAAATAGTCGCGTGCCTAACAATTTCTCCTACTTTTTGCCTCACAATTGAATTGTAATTCATTCTAACTTGCTGTATTTAAAGGAAAGTGAGGACAATGACTGCCCCTCTTCTGGGCACCAGATTTTCTCCTTTTGATTTACATAAGTATTTGAAAATACTGATTATTTCCTGAGAAAACCTCACCCTCCCGCAAGAATCCTAACGTTTTGGGCCACATAATGGGCTACAAAATGGGATACATCATGAGTGAGATGAAGACACTCGATCAATATCTGAAACAGCGCAAAGGCCGCTGGTATTACGTCCGGCGCGTGCCGCTGCGTTACGCCGATGTCGATACGCGGCGGATTAT
>CAYZGF010000062.1:2547-10941 GCA_964477595.1 uncultured Algimonas sp. | reverse complement strand
ATCACAGTGAGTCACATTTGCGTGTCATAACCCTGTCATATAACCCGCGCATATGCCGCTCAAATTTAATTGAACCAGATATGGGTCCTTCAAAATGAACAAAACTTTCGCCTCCATCGGCCTCAGCGCCGTTATGTCAGCGAGTACAATCGCATTGACACTCGCCGCGACAACAGGTGTCGCACATGCTCAGGTAACAACCTCCAGCATCACAGGTACTGTACAGTCCAATACAGGTGCGCCTGTTACGGGTGCGACAGTCACAATCGTCAATCCGGCGACTGGCTTTACGCGTGTTGCGACAACGAATTCCGCAGGTGCGTTTACAGCTTCAAACCTGTCTGTTTCGGGTCTTTATAATGTGACGGTCGCAGCCAACGGCTTCCAAGGCGAGCGTGTTGAAGAGATTGCTCTTGTTCTTGGTAATGAAACTCAGTTGAGCTTTGCTCTGGATGCAGGCAATGTTGAGGATGAAGTTATTGCGGTTGCACAACGTCTTGTGGCTGCGGATGTTGCAGTCGGACCAAGCGCATCATTTGGTCTAGCGGACCTACAAAACGCTCCGGCCATCAACCGTAACATTACGGACATCCTGCGTTCTGATCCTCGGATTGCGGTTGACGAAAGCGGTGGTGGTACAAACGCTATTCAGTGTGCAGGTCAAAACTCACGCTTCAACTCATTCACACTTGACGGTGTTCAACTTAACGACGCCTTTGGTTTGAACCAAAACGGCTATCCAACAGAACGTCAGCCTTACCCATTTGATGCGCTTGAGCAGGTTTCTGTTGAGCTTGCGCCTCTCGATGTGATCTACGGCAACTTCACGGCCTGTAACATTAACTCGGTCACAAAATCCGGTACGAACACATTCTCAGGTTCCGCATTCTTCGACTACACAGACGACTCCTTGATCGGTGATAAAGCTAAGGGTCAAGACTTTGAATTTGGTGAGTTTGATGAAATTCGCTATGGCCTAACACTCGGCGGTCCAATCATCAAAGATAAGCTCTTCTTCTTTGCCGCTTACGAAAAATTGGAAGGTGCGAATACTTATCCAAATACATCAGTTACGCTGAACAATGTTAGCAACGATACCGTAAATGAAATCGCAGAAATTGCGCGTGATGTTTACCAATATGATCCCGGTTTTATCGCGGACAACTTCCCGAACTCAGACGAGAAGATCTTGGTTAAACTCGATTGGAACATCAATAATAACCATCGTGCTGCAGGTACGTTCCAGTGGAATGATGGATTTAACATTGCCCGCTCTGATGGTGACCCGAATGAGCTCGAGTTCTCAAATCACTTCTACGAGCGCGGGACAGAGCTCTTCACTTATACAGGTGCGCTCTTCTCTGACTGGACAGATAATTTCTCAACAGAATTCCGTGCCAGCTACACTGACGTTGATAACCGTCAAGAAACAATTGGGGGAACGGACTTCGGTGAATTCCGGATCGAACTCTCTCCTGACAGACCTTCTGATGGTGTTACGCAGGACATTGATGCCTATATCGGTGGTGATGACTCCCGCTCAGCAAATGATCTGAACTATGAAGTGTTCGATTTCATTGCGCGCGCGAACTACACTGTTGGTGATCACACACTGACCTTTGGTGGCGAAATTCAACAGCTTGATGTCTTTAACTTGTTCATCCAGCAGGCTCAGACAGAAGTGCGCTTTGCAGGCATCGATAACTTCCGTGCAGGACGCGCATTCCAAGTTGAATTTAATAATGCGCCGTCTTTGAATCCGTTGGATGCGGCGGCTGAGTTTGGATACACACGGAACGCTGTCTATCTTCAGGACGACTGGGACATTAATGATAAGCTGAACCTTGTCGCCGGTCTTCGTTATGACTGGTACTCGTCTGATGACCTCCCTGTCGAAAACCCAGAATTCGTAGCCAGTTACGGTTTCTCAAATGCACAAAACTTTGATGGCGTCGATATTCTTCAGCCCCGTATTGGTTTGACGTATCAAGCGACAGACACATTTGAAATTCACGGTGGTGTTGGTCGTTATTCCGGCGGTAACCCGAATGTCTGGCTGTCCAATAACTACAGCTCAAATAACGTTACTCAGGTTGGTGCGCGTATACGTGATTTCGGTGCAGGACTTGATCTGTTCTCATTTGATTACACCCTCGCTGAAGACGGCGTGCCGAATGCTCCGGGTTATGCGGTTCCACAACAATTGGCTGATGATGTTGCATCAGGCTCAGGTCGTAACTTCGAGATCAACTATCTTGATCCCGACTTTAAAGTTCCAACTGAGTGGAAATACTCAATTGGCGCGACATGGGCTCCATTCTTTGACACGGGTGAAGGCATCTTCGGCGGCGACTGGTTCTTCCAAGCTGACCTGCTTTGGTCACAAGCTGAGAATACGGCAATTGTTCAACGTGGTGACCTTGTTCAAACTGGCACACAAGTCATTGATGGGATTACATACCCGACATATGACAGCCCGCTTCTGGATAGTTTCGTTCTGACAAATGCTGACGAAAACAATGAAGGCTTCATTGCTTCTATTGGTGCATCAAAGGATTGGGACAATGGTTGGTCTGCGCGCGTTGGCTATGCTTACTCTGACGCGAAAGACACACAGCCTATGACGAGTGCTGTTGCCTTCTCAAACTATAACAACCGTGTCTTCACCGACCCGCAAGAGCAAGTTGTTGCAGTATCAAACTACAATACGAAGCATCGTTTCACGGCAAATGTGAGCTATGAGAAAGACTTCATCAAAGACTATGATACACGCTTTGATATGTTCTTCTTGTCGCAATCAGGTCGTCCATACTCCAACGTCCAAAACCGTGCAGAGCGTGCGATCTATGGCTTTACACCATTCCTTTCGAACAACCGAATTTTGGAGCCGGGAACTGAGCGTAATGAGTTTACGTCTCCATCTTGGACGAAAATCGACCTTCGTATTAGCCAAGACCTGCCGGGTCTTCGCGCTGAAGACCGCACACAGGTCTTCATGGTGATTGATAACCTGACAAACCTGATCAACAGCGATTGGGGTGTTCTTCAGCAAGCTGACTTCCCGAATACACGTGTTCGCCAGGGTGATGGCAGCTTATCTCCATTCTCAACAAATGCGGCGTCTGTTTACGAAATCCGCTTTGGTGCGAAATACGAATTCTAAGAGCTCTCTTAGATTGATTTTCAAAGGCGCTCTTCGGAGCGCCTTTTTTATTGGCTGACCAATGCTAATGGCTTGGAAAGTCATCCACAATCACGTTTCGCTCCTGACCCTTGCGTCCGCGCTGTGTGTGGGGAACAAACAGTTTGAACTTGGGGAATTATGCATGACCGGATTAATTGGCATTGTTGTTTTACTGGCTGTGGCGTGGCTGTTTTCAGAAACGAAATCCGCCGTCCGCTATGATTTGGCGGCCCGGACTTTGGCGCTTCAAATCGCGATTGCCGTCTTTGCACTCTTAACCCCGTTGGGGGATATCGTTCTCGGCGGCATGTCAGCCGGCGTTGAGGCTATGAAAGGCTTTGTCAAAGAAGGCACAACTTTCATGTTTGGCGAGTTGGGTGATGAAAAGGGCGGCACGAATGTGATCTTCTTCTTTCAAATCCTGCCGATTATTATCTTCATCGCAGCGCTTTTCGCGGTTCTGTTCCACCTACGTATTATGACATGGATTATTCGCGGGATTGGCTCTGTCGTCCGCAAAGTAACAGGCGCCAGTCGTTTGGAGTCGACCTGTGCAGCCGCCAATATATTTGTCGGTATGGCGGAGGCGCCTCTGACCGTTTTGCCTTACCTCCCAAAGATTACCCGCGCGCAGCTTTTTGTTATGATGAGCCTAGGCCTCTCCTCTGTCGCGGGTACGGTTTTGGTGGCTTATTCCGCCATCGGGATTGATCCAAAACTTCTGATCACGGCGGCGCTTATGGCGGCGCCTGGCGGGCTTTTAATGGGGCGTATTCTCGTGCCGGAGACGGAAACGCCTTTTGATATTGATAGTGCCGAAGCAAAATCCGTTGAGGGTCAGCGTGCGGGCTCGCTTATTGAGGCTTTGACAAATGGGGCCATGACGGGCCTGCAAATCATGCTGGCCGTTATGGCTCTATTGGTCGCCGTGCTGTCTGTCATTGCCTTGTTGAACGGAATTTTGGGCGGCGTCGGAGGATGGTTTGGCTATCCTGATCTGTCCTTGGAAGGGATTTTTTCCGTTCTCTTTCAACCTGTCGCTTGGATTATCGGGGTGCCTTGGAACGAGACGGCAGAGGCCGGACGTTTTCTGGGTGAGAAGGTTATCCTGAATGAGTTTCTGGCCTATTTTAATTTCACGGGCGTGAAAAATGATTTCTCTCAACAAGGCCAAATCGCGATTACTTTAGCGCTTTGTGGTTTCGCCAATTTCGGCGGTTTGGCTATTTTGATTGCAGGGCTGAGTGCTGTGGTCCCGGACCGCAAGACGGAGATTTCCAAATTAGGACTGCGCACGGTCTTGGCCGGAAATTTGTCAAACTTCTTAAGCGCAGCCATTGCCTCGGTCGTGATAGCGATTGCAGGTCTGATCGGGATTTCACCTCTATAGGGGGCGGCCGCGAATTTGATGACGATTCTGCTGGCCAATGGGCTGAAAAACCTATAGGGCCTGAAAAATTTATTTCGACTTTGGAGTTTTGATTTGAACCTACTTGGCCATATCCCGTCTTTTTTCAATGATCTGTCACCTTGTGAGAATAAGGATGAAGCGCTTCGGGAATTGGGGCGGCTCTATAATGGCGCGGTCGAGGATCTGAATACGGCATTTGAAGCCTATGCTAAAACAGGTGAAGGCCCGTCGGGACCCATGCCGACCTATCCCTATCTCTTGCTGCGGATTGGTAAACGTCGCACTGGTGATATTAAATTTTCCGGATTTGTGTCCATTCGCGGCGCGGGGTGGTACGGCACATCCATCACGTCACCGGATATATTTGAAAGCTATCTCCTCGACCAACTTGAACGGGTCGAGATTGCACATGAAGTCGAATATTATGTCGGACCGTCAGACACGCATATTCCTTTGGTTTTTGCGATTGACCCATCCTCTTTTGAATTATCGGCTGAGCTGTCCGCGGCCATTGGGCAGCATTTTCCGCTACCTGATCTAACTCATATTCACGATGATTTGGCGGATGGGGTCACGGAACGCGCATCTGATGAACCCTACCCATTGGCTCTGTTTCCGGCCTTGCGGACCGATTATTCCTTGCAACGTTTGAAACATTATTCGGGAACAGAACCGGGCTGCTTCCAGAAATTTGTAATTTTCACAAATTATCAGCGTTATGTTGATGAGTTTGTCGAACATGCCCGCGAGGTTGTGGGTAATGATCCTGCGATCACCGGGTTCTGTGCGCCCGGGCAGGGCGTTATTACAGATGGTGGAGAGTATTCCGAAGATCCGAATTACAAACTCCCGCAAATGCCAGCCTATCACCTTATGGCTGAAGACGGCATGGGCATTACGCTCATAAATATCGGTGTTGGCCCGTCTAACGCAAAGACGATTACGGACCACATAGCGGTGTTGAGAAGCCATTGTTGGCTGATGTTGGGCCATTGCGGCGGTTTGCGCTCGTCGCAAATTCTTGGCGATTTTGTTTTGGCTCACGCCTATCTGAGAGACGATCAAGTGCTGGATGATGTTCTGCCGCCGGATATTCCATTGCCCACGATTGCAGAGGTTCAGATTGCTCTGACGGATGCCATTGGGGACGTCATGGAGCTGTCCGGGCAAGAGATGAAGCGTCACGTTCGGACAGGCACGGTCGTGACGACAGATGATAGAAATTGGGAAATGCGGTATGCGGCTCTTCGTCCGCGTTTGAACCAATCTCGCGCAATTGCAATCGATATGGAAAGCGCGACCATCGCGGCTAACGGTTATCGTTTTCGTGTCCCCTACGGGACTTTGCTCTGCGTCTCAGACCGACCTCTGCATGGGGAGATAAAACTTCCTGGAACAGCCGCCGTTTTCTATCGGTCTCGCGTGGCGCAACATTTAAATATTGGCTTAGAAGCCATGCGCATTATGAAAAGCGGAGCAGAGAAGGGGACGCTTCATTCTCGAAAACTCCGAAGTCTGGATGATCCGGTCTTCCGTTAAATGCAAAAGCCCTCCATTACGAAGGGCTTTTGATTAATTACAGTCTATGCTTATGCTAAAAATGCAAAAGCTAGACCCAGAAGGACGATTGCTGCTAGCGTTGAAAGGCCCAAAACGATTGGCATGCCTTTCACACGTTGACCTGCACGGGCTTCTGTTTTTGGAATGTGTGTTGTTCCATCTGATGTTTCATAGCTCATATTTATTCTCCAATGATTCTATTTGATAAGACGTAGCCAAGAGACACAGCCGCAGCCGTCGAGCCCATAGGGTGGTCTTGAATTTGTTTTATAGCCGATTGTATGCGTGGATCACTTTTCAGATCTTCCGGAATATATTGCGACAATGGATCAGAAGTTTTTTCGATCACGTTTCTATCGGCTTTGTTAGACCCTGTACCGGACGACAGATAAAATAGTGCTGACATCACAAATAGTGTTGAGCCAGCAGCAAGAAATCCGAATTCTGCACCATAAGTTTTCCCCACCCAAACAGATCCTGCTGAGATCATGAACGCCGTTGCAAAAATCATTAACACAATAGACATTATAACGCCGGCCAAACGTTTACCGGGCCGGCGTGTGCGCGCATTTAATAGAAATGGCGCAAGCGCAATAGCTGTTTTGACAATAGCCATATCAGACTTAACGACGCGTGATGGCGCCCAACAACATGCCTGCGCCAACGGCAATCGCAATTGACGTTAATGGCTTCTCTTTAATTTGCGTTTCGGCTTTTGTCGTAAGCTCTTCATATTTCAATTTAGCTTCGTCGGCTTTTTCTGTCGCAACTGCTCTGGCTGTCGCTGTTTTCTCTGTTACAGTCTGTTTGGTTTGTAATTTTACGGCATCTGCCAAAAGCGCGATGTCTTTACGTAAAGCTTCGATTTGAGTCTGTACGTCGGGTTTTAGAGACACAACATTTTTCTTTGTTGTTGTTTTTGCTGTCTTCGTTGCCATGTGATTTCTCCATGTAAATAATTAATTGTCGCGCGCCATTATTGGCGCAGCGTTACTATATTAACGGGAGTGAAAGCGTTTCGTTCCAAATCAATTGGACGTGCCGTAAGTGATCAGAGGTCTGGTGACCGACGCGGGAATGTCAGCTGACACATATATCCTTGCGGTGAACTCTCAGTTTTATAGCGACCACCGAGTTGTCGTGCAAAACCGCGCATGAGTTTCTGACCCGTTCCGGTGCTTGTGGAAAGTTCCGGTGTAATGGCGTCTCTTTCAGCTGCGGCCTTCGCACCTATACCATTATCCTGAACCGTCAGGGTGATTGTCCCATTCGCTTCGATCAAGGTTGTACTGATCGTGCCGCCATTTGAGAGTCCGTGTTTGGCGGCATTTGTCAGAGCTTCGACCATGAAAAGCGCAATCGGCGTTGCCGTATCGGCATTCACAGCCTGTGCGTCGACGTGAGACACAATCTGAATGTTACGGGCCTTGAAATCCAAGGCCTTACTTAATCTCGTCGTGAGCTCAGTCATAAATGGAATGAGATCAACACTCAGCATTTGTTCTGATTCATGCAGTGTTTTGTGAACTTGCGAAATAGCGGTTATACGGTTGCGGGTATCGTCAAGCGCCTGTGTGTAGAACGGATCTTTCACTTGACGCTTACCCATATTGAGAAGTGAAATAATAATTTGAAGATTGTTTTTGACGCGGTGATGGACCTCTCGCAAGATGTCATCTTTTTCTATGATTGATTGTTTCAGGTCATCTTCGCGGTCTAAAATCCGGCGCGCCATTTTCCTGAAACTCTGGCGAAGGTCACCGACTTCATCAATTCGGCCTTTGTCCTTCTGAGCCGATGGCATTTTATTTGATCTTGCGAACTTTTGGACATCTTTCCGCATAGTCCGAATACGGGACAAAACTAAATTTTCGAGCGCAAGCCAAATCGCGATATAGGCAAATATCCACCCCAGCACCGGGAGTAAAACCGATGCCCAAGGATTGAAACGTGTCCATGAAATCAGACTTGGCATTGGGGAGGAAATGGCGAGAAAAATATCATTTTCGCGCGTTGGAAGCAGAACGATTTGCCGGGATCTGTCCCGCACATCAGGAATCGTCATTGTCACGCGATCTTCATTATCCAATAGCGAGGCCCAACTTTGTCTCATATTGCGCGTATGACTATCATCCCCAATCAGGACTTGTCCGTCGCGACTGAAAATGGAAACGCGGACATCGCGGGGTAAGATGTCACGATTTCTTAGGTTTCGAAGCGTCGACAGATCATAACTGGA